>DATBVX010000221.1:0-12577 GCA_036515135.1 Steroidobacteraceae bacterium | reverse complement strand
CGTGCCATACCGGGTGCTGAAGAAAGTCATGGCGACCTGCACCGACGCCGATTACGGCAAGCTCTCGCTGGCCGTGATCCAGAAGGACGAGGCGCTGAAAATGGCCTCGACGAGCTGAGCGTGCTGCGGCCGTATTACCGCAGGTTCGATCTGCCCTGGAGCCCCGATCCGGAGCAGGAGGCAGCTTACCGCAAGTTGTGGCGGACGCTGCTGATCGCCTTCCTGCTCCTCGGCCTGCTCATCTGGATCCTCGAGCCCGCGGAACAGCTCAAGACGGCCAAACCGTCGGTGCCGCAGCGCCTGGCGAAAATCATCATCGAGCGCGAGCCCCCGCCGCCACCACCGCCACCACCAAAGAAAGAAGAGCCCAAGCCCGAGGCCAAGAAGGAGCCGAAACCGGAACCAAAGCCCGTGGACCGGCAGCAGGAGGCGCGCAAGAAGGCCCAGGTGGCGCTGATGCCATTCAAGGATGAGCTCGCGGACTTGCGCGATAACCGCATGGTGGACGTCGCGATGGCCAACCGCCCGCTGACCGACGCGGCCCGCGCAGGCGATGTCACCCAGCGTTCCCTCATCACGTCCAAGGTGGGGCAGGGTAGCGGTGGCATCAACACCGCGCAGCTGAGCAGAGGATTTGGCGGCGGCGGCGGTGGACTGACGGGGCGCTCGACGACGCAGGTCGCCGGCAGTATCGGCGGCGGCGAGGGCAAGGCCGTTCGCAGCGGCAGTGGGCAGAAGGCCTCGCGCAGCCGCGAGGAGATCGAACTGGTATTCGATCGCAACAAGGGTGCCATCTATGCACTCTACAATCGCGCGCTCCGTGATAACCCTGCGTTGCAGGGCAAGGTGGTGTTGGAGCTCACCATCGCGCCGTGGGGCGAGGTCACCAACTGCCGTGTGCTTTCGAGCGAGCTCTTGGATCCGGAGCTCGAGCGCAAGCTGATCGCGCGGGTAAAGCTGTTCCGCTTCGAGGACCGTGACGTCGAGGCGGTCACGACCACCAAACCGATTGATTTCTTCCCCGCCTGAAGCAATGTTCATGCGCGCCACGCGGCTGTCGCTGCTGCTCATCGCCAGCCTGCTTGCCTCGACTGGCGAGGCAGCAGACCTGCTATCCGCGATGCGGCTCACCGATACGATCGTGACCGGTGAGCGGCGCGTCGCAATCATCGAAACGGGTCACGGGGGCCAACGACTGATCACCGAGGGCGAAACCGTGGCAGGCTGCACCGTAAAGCGCATCCGCGCCGACGGTATCGACCTGAACTGTCGCGGCAGAATGAAGTGGCTCGGATTCGACGGTCGGGCACGCAATGCGGCCCTGCAACGCGCTCCGAGATACCGCCTGCCGGTGTTGGCCTGAGCCGTCCGTCAGCCGACGAGCGTGCGTTGCAGCGGGGCAACGCAAACAATGATAATGGGGGCCGATGAATATCCAGTCCGAAATCGAGTACTTCGCCGAGCTGACGACCATCGACAAGGGCCGGTTCCTGACCTTGCTGATGCACGAGCTCGCCGAGGAAGCCAAGGGGACCTATGGCCCGGATAGCGAACAGGTCACCGACGCGGCCCACCTGCGCTTCATCAACGAGCTGCAGCATCGTCTGAGTCGGGTGATCTATCAGCTCCTCGGTGAGGACGCTTCACGGCCCGGCGACGACGTCCTGGTTCGAATGCTGCTTTCCCCGCGTGCCGACAAGACGGCGGAAAAGTTCGTCATGGCGGCATATCGGCGCGCGCTGCAGGGTTTCGACCGTCACGACACGACGGTGCTGCTCAACCAATAGCTAGACGCGGGCCCGTTTCCGGGCATCCATACCGAGCAGCGCGACCACCGCAGCGCAGGCCAGTGTCGGCGCTATGGCCAGCGCAAACACCTTCTCTGTCGCGATCCCGGCCGCGAGCAGTGCGCCACCCACCAATGGTGCCAGGATTGCGCCAAATCGTCCGATGCCTAGCGCCCACCCGATTCCGGTGGAGCGTGCGGTCGTCGGGTACATCGTGGCTCCGAGCGCATTCAGCGCGGTTTGGCCGCCGACGATTCCACTCCCCGTCAGCAGGACCAGTGCGAACAACCCCGCGACCTCGGTGACGTTGGTGCCCAGCATCGTGAGCATGGCGGCAGTGACGAGATAGCTCACCGCGAGCACTCTGAAGACTCCCCAACGCTTCATTGCCAGTGCGAAGACGATCGCGCCCACGATTCCGCCGATCTGGAACATCGCGGAACCATGCAGTGCCTGCTGCAGGGGTAGACGCTGGCTGAGCAACGTCGGTAGCCAGTTCGCCAACAGATGCAGCAAGCCGAGGTTCAGAAAGAAAACCGCCCACAGCAATAACGTGGCCCAGGCCCGGCCGCCCGTGAAGAGCTGTGCGACCGAAAGCGAATTCGATTCGGGTTCCGCGATCGTGTAGGTGTAGCCATCCGCGTGGCGGAAACCGGTGTCGAGGCGCTCGACCAGCCGGCCGATCAGGCGGGGATCGCGGGCGCGTGCGACCAGGAATCGCGGTGATTCGGGAAGCGCGAGCAGCGGCAGCCACAGGACGATCATGATCGCTCCGCCGCAGGCGAATACCGCCTGCCACCCGCCGAGCTCGATCAGGTGGGGCGCCAACCCGCCAGACAATGCCGCGCCAAGTGCGATGCCGCAGGCCATCAGCGTCACCGTGGCGGCACGCTGGCGCGCCGGGACGTATTCGGCCGTGATGGCGAATGCATTGGGAATGCTCGCGCCAAGACCCAGTCCCACAAGGAACCGCCAGATGAAGAGTTCCGTCGCGCTGCTGGCGGTCGCCGTCAGCAGCATGGAAACGGCAACCAGCGCGAAGGAGACGATCAGCATCATTCGCCGCCCGACATAGTCGCCGATGGGGCTCACAAAGAGAGCGGCCGCCGCGACGCCGATCAATGCCGCGGTGACGATCCAGCGGAGGTTTCCAGGCGCAGTGCCCCAGTCGGCGGCGAGGGTCGGGATGACGGAGGCCATTGCCTGCAGGTCGAAGCCGTCGAGCAGCGTTACCAGGGCGCACAGGATGAGGACGCGCCACTGCAGCGGGCAGAGCCGGGAGCGCTCGATGATCTGTTCGACATCAACCTGCATGCGCCATTCCCATCATGCCTCCTTAGATCTTCTCGAGCACGAACGACCGCCGTGCCAGAGAGGAGCTGAGCGTCTCCGGCGCATAGTAGCGGCCCAACAGTCCCGAATCGAAAAGCTCGGGATTGAGCGCCGCAAACTCGCCCCAGTTGCCATAGCCGCCCGCCTGGCGGTGCGCATTCACCAGGCTCATGAATGCGACCGTGACGGTCTCGTGATAGCGCGAGGCGCGACCCTGGGCCGCCGTGTAGCACTGCAAGGTGGCTCGCATCCGGTCGATGGCGGCACCGAACGGCAGTCGCTCGAGGTAAAGGAAGGCTGCCCGCACGTGATCGCGGTGGCCGAACTGCCCGGGAGGGAGTCGGCACGCCTCGAGTGCCGCCAGGAACGCATCGTCGTTCATCTCGGGCTCCTGCGCTTCTCGCTGAGACGATGGCTGTCGCCGGCGCGCAATGCCAGGCCGTAGATGCGCCTTAGATCGCGCACGTGTGCGAGTGTGGACTCGGAGAAGGGGCTCTTGCCTTCGAGAGCGTGCAGCGCGATGCCCTCGATCAGGTCGCCCAGGCTCATGTCCTTGTACTCGGCCAGCGCCTTCAGCACCTTGAGCAGGCGTTTCTCCAGCCGGATCCCTGTCTGGACGCGCTCGACGGTGACTGCCATGACGTACTCCAGCGTGCATCCAAAATCTATGTACCAATATACCAACGTACCGAGTGATGGTAAAGTCGGGCATGTTGTCGTGGGGAGACCGCGACCCCGGTGCCAGGCGGCTGAATTGTCCAGATTTGGACGCAGGTGTTAGAGTGCGCCGCCGCAAATCCGCATCGCCATGCATCGCCACGACATCCAGTTTCCGCCCAAGGACGCCGCGTTGCGCGAGGACGTGCATGCGCTCGGAGCGATGGTTGGCGAGATCCTGCGCGAGCAAGGAGGTGCGGAGCTCTTCGAACTGGTCGAGGGCGATCGGGTTGCCGCCATCCGGCGGCGCGAGGGTGAGCCCGAGGGCGCGATCGAGCTGACCATCCGCGCGCAGGATCGGCCGCCGGTGGTGGCCCGGGACCTGGCGCGGGCTTTTTCCGCGTGGTTCCAGGTGGTGAATCTTGCGGAGAAAGTGCACCGGATCCGGCGACGGCGCCAATACCTGGTCAGCGAGAGTGCGCCGCAGCCACAAGGCGTCGGCGATTGCCTGGTCAAGCTGAAGCAGCAGGGCTTCACGCTCGAGCAGACCATCGAGCTGCTGGGCAGGCTGCGCATCGAGCCGGTCTTCACTGCGCATCCCATGGAGTCGACCCGCCGTACGCTGTTGCGCAAGCAGCAACACATCGCGCAGCTGCTGTTCGAGCGTATGAACCCGGCTCTCAGCGCTCAGGAACAGGCCGGCATCTGGAGTCGTATCCGCACCGAAATCACCACCAGCTGGCAGACCGAGGAACACCCACGTCAGCAGCTGACAGTCGCCGATGAGCGCGAGCACGTGCTGTTCTACATCACCGACATCATCTATCGGATCGTACCGGCGTTCTATGAGGAGATAGAGGCTTCGTTGCAGAAGGTATTCAATGCACCGGCGGATTTCATCCGGTTGCCGATGCTGCTGGAAATCGGCTCCTGGGTGGGCGGTGACATGGACGGCAATCCGGATGTCCACGCCAAGTCGATCCGCGAAACGCTGGCGCGACACCAGCAGCTGATCGTGTCCACATACTTCAACGAGGCACAGAGTCTGGCGGCGAAGCTGAGCCAGAGTGCGAGTCGTGCGCAGATTTCGCGGGCGTTGCAACAGCGCATCGATGAATACGCGGCGCTGCTTCCGGCTGCGCAACAGATGACGCCGATTCGGCACGACCGCATGCCCTACCGCACTTTCTTCGGCCAGGTCGCGCGGAGATTGCGCAATACGTACGACGGACGGCCCAATCACTACGACAACGCGGCGCAGCTGTGCGCGGACATTGAACTGGCGGAGGAGAGCCTGCTGGCCAATCGTGGCCGGTACGCCGGCCTGCATGCGGTACGGCGCTTCCTGCGTCGCATTCGCACTTTTGGCTTCCACATTGCGACGCTCGACGTACGCCAGCACAGCGACGTGCACAGGGAAGTGATCGGTCAGGGCCTTGCGGACGAGTCGTGGGAGAAGTGCTCGCCGGCCGAACGACTGGCACGTTTGAGCGACGCACTGGAGCGCGATCAGGGACCGCTCACGGCGCTCGATGCCGTGGGTCGGCGCACGCTATGGGTGTTCGAGGCCATGGCACAGTGCCGTCACAAGTACGGTTCCGAGGCCGTCGGTGACTACATCGTCAGCGGCACGCAGGGCGCGGACGACGTCCTGGCGGTTCTGCTGCTGGCTCGCTGGGCCGGGGTCACCGATCGCAAGAGCGATGAAGTGCCCTTCGATATAGTGCCGCTATTCGAGTCGATGAACGCCCTCGAGAACTGCGGTGAGGTCGTGCGGACGTTGCTGAGCGTGCCGGTCTATCAGCGTCATCTGCGGGCGCGTGGCGACCAACAGGTGGCATTGATCGGTTATTCGGATTCCAACAAGGAGGCCGGAATCGCCGCGTCACGCTGGGCCACACACGGCGCCCAGGCGGAACTGCTGCGCGCGGTGCGCGAGTTCGACGTACGGCTGACGGTGTTTCACGGCCGCGGGGCCTCGATCAGTCGTGGCGCGAGCCGCATCGACGCGCTGGTGCGCAGTGCGCCACCCGGCGCCGTCAACGGCCGCCTGGCTGTCACCGAACAGGGCGAAGGCGTCAGCCAGAACTACGGTCTGCGGCCGGTCGCGATGCGCAGCCTCGAACGCGCCTTCAATGCGCTTGCGCTCACAACTGCCACCGCTGGCACGACCTCGCCGGAGAATCCGCAAGATCTCGAAGTGATGCAGGCGATCGCTGCGGCAAGTCGTGCGGCTTACGATCAGCTGGTGGCACGCGAGCCGGCGTTCTACGAGTACTTCCGCCAGGTGACGCCGATCGACGTGATCGAACGGATGCAGATCGGCAGCCGCCTGGCCTCGCACGGCGAGCGCGAGGGTATTCAGCACCTGCGCGCCATCCCGTGGGTTTACGCCTGGACGCAATCGCGGCACATGCTGCCGGGCTGGTTCGGCATTGGCTCCGGGCTGCAGGCTGCCATTGCGCATCATGGGACGCAGCGCCTGCGCGATCTGCGCGCCAGCTGGTTCTTCTTCGGGGCGTTGCTCGACGACGCCGAAGCGATGCTCGCCCGCACGGATCTCGAGATCGCGAATTACTACAACGGTCTCGCCGAAGAGGGACTCCGGCGTTTCTTCACGCCGATCCGCAACGAGTTCGAGTTGACCCGACGCCTCGTTCTCGAACTCAAGAATGCGCGCACGCTGCTCGATGGCGATCCGACGCTGCAGCGTTTGATCCTGCTCCGCAACCCTTACGTCGACCCGATGCACCTGATGCAGGTCGATCTGCTCAAGCGCTGGCGTGCATCGGAACGCCGGGACCCCGAGCTCTACGAGGCACTGCTTGCCTCAATCAGTGGAATCGCGCAAGGGCTGCAGAGCACAGGCTGAAGCTGGCGGAAGCTACCGGGCCCGAACAGGCCGGACGAACAGTCCCCCTTATGTCACATACAAGAGTCTTGTGTCTTTGAGCAACCCGTCACCGGCAGATTCTGGCCCGTGGTTCAAGATGCGGGCAACCG
The DNA here is from genome assembly GCA_036515135.1 of Steroidobacteraceae bacterium. GTDB lineage: Bacteria > Pseudomonadota > Gammaproteobacteria > Steroidobacterales > Steroidobacteraceae > DATBVX01. Next base: position 5,798 of record DATBVX010000221.1, on the reverse strand, counting down.
ACTTCCCTCGCGGAGGCGCGGATGGCTAAGAACAAGGGTGGGTCACGGGTGCGCCCGAACGCGGGCGGAAATGTGCTGTTCGACTCGGATAAGCGCGCTGACCGGTGGCACGCCTGGGCGGAAGGCCATAACCGCAGCGCGGAGTTCGACGGCAATTCGACGGCCATCCGGCGCTCGTGGTTCGGCCGGCTGCTCAGCAAGATCCCGAAGCCGAAATAGCGGTGCCCGGCCTGGCACCCTTCCTATCCTTCGATCACCGCCACGCTCTGTCCGGGTTGCAGGCGCTCACCGCCGCGCACGATGACGCGATCTCCCGCGGTGACCTTGCCCTTCACTTCGATCAAGCCGCCACTGCCAATCCCGGTGCTCACGGGCACGCGCTCAACCGTGCTGCCCGGCGTCACGCGCAAGATGTAGGTTTCGTCCTGCCTCAGGATCACCGCATCGCGCGGCACCGCGACGACGCTCAGCGGCGCGCTGGTCGGCAACTCAACGCTGACGGGTGACCCGATCGGCCAGATGCCGTCGGGCAGCGAAACACGCACTTCCATCTGCCGCGAACGTTCATCGCCGACCGGAATCACCGCGCGCACCGCGCTGCGCACTTCATGGTTGGTTCGATCCACCACTCGAACCTCGCGTCCGCTGCGCAGATAAGACGCCACCTGCATCGGCGCCTGCGCGCGGACCTCGATGTGCCGCGTATCGACGAGCCGTACCAGCTCGCCACCTGTGCTCACGAATTCACCCGGCTGGTGCAGACGCTCGACGACCTGTCCTGAGAACGGCGCCACGACGCGTGCACGTTCGAGATCGTGCAGCGTCTGGTCGCGTGCGACTCGTGCCTGGTTGATCTCCTGTGCCGTCATGTCGCGTTGCGCGATGGCCTCGTCGAGTTGTGCCTGCGAGCCGATCTTCTGCGACAACAGGCGCTCGAAGCGCGCCACCTGGGAATCGAGGTACTTTACGTTGGCTTCGAGGCGCGCGACGGTGGCATCGTTGTCCCGCAGTCGCAGCTTCAGCGCCGCGTCATCGACGCGTGCCAGCACGCCGCCACGCTCGACGACGGTGCCCGGCTCGGCAACCCATGTGAGTCGACCAGGGGTTTCCGCCGCGATCCGTGCATCGTTGCGGCTCACGATGGTGCCGGTGGCCGTCATCATGGTCGCGATCGACTGGCGGCTCGCCTTGCCGATCTTCACGGGTGCGGGTGGGGCTTCGCCCTGCTGCGCCAGTGCGGACATTGCTCCGCCAACGAGCAATAGGCCGCTGATACTTAGCGTGGTCACAAATTTCATCTGTCCCATCCTTAGTCTCGCGACGCGTTGCTCCACTCCCTCTCCCGCTTGCGGGAGAGGGAGTGGAGTGAGGGTCTGCTCATGCCACGCGCTCCAGGACGGGGACCGCGCGCTTGTGTGCCGGAACCCGGTCGAATTCGCCGGCTTCGCGCTCGCCGAGTCGCAGCAGTGCTGGCAATAGCAGAAGCGTGAAAACCGTGCTGACCGTCATTCCACCGACGATCACGGCGCCCAGACCGCGATACAGGACGCTGCCCGGACCCGGCACGACCGCAAGTGGCAGCATACCCACCAGCGACGTGACGGTGGTGCAGAAAATCGGCCGGATGCGCAACTGGATCGCCTGGATGACCGCCTCGCGCCGCGTCAGGCCCTCGCGTTCTCCACTGCGTGTCTGGTCGACGAGCAGGATGGCGTTGTTGATGACCAGGCCCATCATGATCACGAAACCGATCATCGTCAGCAGGTCGAGCGGCTGAAAACTGAAGAGGTTGAGCAGCCTGAGCGCCAGCACGCCGCCGACCGTCGCCAACGGAATCGTGAGCACCACCAACACGCTGTCCCTCACCGAACGGAACATCGCTGCCATGATCAGGAACAGTACGAGCACTGCGAGCACGAAGTTCTCGCCCATGTTGGCGATGGCGTTCTGCAGGTTGTCCGCGCTGCCGCCATAACGAATGCTGCCGTCCGCGGGCAGCATCTTCTTGAGCACGGGCTCGACGTCGTTCTTCAGGATTTCGACCGCTTCCTCGAGCGACATCTTGCGCGGCGGCGAAATGCCGAGCGAAACGGTGCGCTTGCGGTCGACGCGCCTCAAGCCCCCGGGTCCGACCTTGGTCTCGATCTGCATCAGATCACCGAGCGGCATGACCGCGCCGGAGGGCGTCGCGAGCGGCACGCTTTCCAGCTCCTCGGGCGTCATCCAGTCCTGTGCACGCAGGATGACGTCGAGACGCTTGTTGCCGTCGAAGTACTCGCCAATCCACAGACCGTCGCCCATCGCGCGGATGACGTTGCCCGCGGTGGCGCGATTCCACCCGGCCTCGGTCAGGCGTCGCTCGTCCGGCGTTACGCGCAACTCGGGCTCCGCCGCTTCGAGTCCCTGCCAGGGCTGAACCTGCGCGCCCGGCATGCGCTTCTCGATTTCCTGCATCGCCGTGCGCGCCACGGGAAACAGCGCCTGGAGGTCGGCAGACTGGAGCATGAGGTCGATGTTGCGTCCGTCGCCAAAGCCGCCGAAGAGATTGCCCTCGGCCACGAAGGCCTGGACGTCGGGGAAGCCGACCAGGATTTCCTCGCTGATCAGCCGTTGCAGCTCGGGCAATTGCGCTTGATCCTTCACCCGCGCACCGATCGTGCCGCCGCCCGGCCATACCAGCACGTAGTAGTTGAGCAGCGCGGGCTCCTTCGTGCCCGCCATGTAGGGCTTCATTCGTTCGGCAATGGGCTTCACGATCTCTCGATCGATGGTGTCGACGCTCGCGCCTGGCGGGAACTGGATAAAGCCATCGATCGCCGCGCGCTTCACCGGCGGCAGGTAATCGAGCCGCGGCAACAGGAACCAGCTGAGCGCGATCGGCAACGCAATCAGTCCGGCAATGAGTAAGCGCCGGCGTTGACGGCCGTCGGTCAATGCGACGATTCGCCGCGCGAGCTTCTCAGCCGCCACCGCGTTCTCTGGCTTGAGCTTTGGCGCTTTCACCCACTTCGCGACCGCCACCGGGACCACCGTCACGGCCACGAACATGGAGATCACGTTGGCGATGGAAATGGTGAGCGCAAGGTCGGCGAAGAGTTGCCCTTCGGCATCCTTGAGCCACAACACCGGCAGGAAGATCGCGACCGTCGTGACCGTCGAGGCCACCAGCGCGGGCCAGACCTGCTGCGTGCCCTTGCTCGCGGCCTCGGCGGGCAGTTCGCCACGTTCCTGCAATCGCAGGACGTTCTCGAGCACGATGATGGCGGCATCGAGCACCATGCCGACGCCAAACGCAAGACCGGCGAGCGAGATGACGTTGAGCGTCCGCCCGGTGAGCTCGAGCGTGATGAAGGTCGACAGCAGGCAGATCGGAATCGTCAGCCCGATGAGCAACACCGCACGCGTATGACGCAGGAACAACCACAGCGCGCCGAGCGCCAGCAGCACGCCGGCGAACAGGTTGCTCGAAACGAGATTGATCGCCTGGTTGATGAACAGCGCCGGATCGAAGGACTGCTGGATCGTCAGGCCCATCTCCTTGAGCGGTCCATCGCGCAACGCGCCGATCTCTTCCTTGACTGCGGTGAGCGTCGCCAGCACGTTGGCGCCGCTCTCTTTGATGATCTGCAGTCCCATCGCCGGATTGCCATTCTGCATCGCGAGGTTTTCGCGATCGCCCCGGCGGACTTCGATCTCGGCGATGTCGCTGAGGCGTACCGGGCTGCCGTCGCGCCAGGCCAGGATCTGTTCACCGAGTTGCTCGGGTGTGTAGCGGCCGGCGAAGCGCAGCGAATATTGTCGCCGGCCCACCTCGACGAAGCCGCCCGACGTGTCATTGGCGCTGCCGGCGACATTGGCCACCGCCGGAATCTCGATGCCGAGCTGCGCCGCACGATACGGGTCGAAACGGATCTGGAGTTCCTCCGGAGCGCCGGCATTGATGTTGACGACGCCGACGCCTGGCACGGATTCGATGCGTGGCTTGACGACGTCTTCCAGGAATTTCTGGTAGCTCTCGATCGGACCGGGTGTGCCGGGGAGCAGCTGCACGAAAAACCAGCTCAGTGTCTGGTTGGCACCGCCACCGCCGTCCTCACCGAGCGAAATCACCGGCGGGTTGGCATCGCGAGGCAACGACGGGAGCTGGTTCATGCGGCTGATGACGTCGATCAGCGCCTGCTGCATGTCGGTGCCGACGTTGAAGCGCAGATTGAGCCAGCTGCCGCCGGCATTGGCAAAGGCGTTGAGCTGCTTGAGTCCGGAGAGCCCCTGTAACGCGGCTTCCTGCGGCTCGATGAGCTCGGATTCGACTTCGGCGGGAGCGGCCGCGCGCCACCCGGTGAAGATCGTCATCTGTGGCTCTTCGATGTCGGGGAAGAGCTGGAACGGCAGCTTGACGAGGCTGAAGATGCCGAGCGCGATGACGAGCGCGACGACGACGACGACTGCGGCGGGGTTGCGCAGCGAACCATCGGTGAGTTTCACGTGAGCACTCCTCCCGAACTGCTCATGAATGGCGCATCCAGACTCGCGATCGGAATCAAAAGTTCCGATGGTCAATAGCATTACGATGGGCGAAAACTCTACGCGCGCTTGCAGTCAGTGTCGCCCGATGCGCATTGGATAAGCATTCGCAGCGGTTGGTTTGAACAGTGCAGCGGTTCGTACCAATGCGAGTGCTCGCTGCGCCCGGAACCCGACAACGCGCCGGATACGGCCAAACGCCGCCATGCTGATTTGAGCGACGTCAAGAATTCGGAGCAGGACCGGCGCTGGTTCCCTCTCCAGCGTGCGGGAGAGCGTTAGGTTGAGGCTCCACTCCCTCTCCCGCTTGCGGGAGAGGGCAGGGGTGAGGGTTCCGCGTCGCCCAATCGAACCACCTCGTTCGCCAATGCATCGAAGTCCGCGCGCGTGCTGCGATGGTTCACGATGGCGCAGCGGATCGTGAAGCGGCCGCCGAGGACGGTGGAGGAGGGCACGGCGAAGCCCGACTCCTGCAGCGTGACGAGAATTCGCTGGTTCAACGCGTCGAGAGCCGCTTCGTCGAGTTCCGAGCGCCGGTAGCGGAAATTGACCACATTGAGCGACGTCGGTGCCATGAGCTCGAGCCGCGGATGCGCATCCACCAGTCGGGTCAGGTAGCGCGCCTGCTCTACGTTCTGCTCGATCAGCCGCGCGTACTTATCGAAGCCGTCCGCCTTGAGCGCCATCCAGATCTTGAGCGCGCGGAAGCTGCGCGACAATTGCACGCCGTACTCCGAGAAACGGACGGGCGGGGTCGATATGCCACCCTTGAGCTCAGCGAGGTAGGGCGGAATCACCGAGAACGAGCGGCGATGCGCCTCGCGCGAGCGCACCAGCACGCAGGCAGCCTCGTACGGCGCGTACAGCCACTTGTGGAAATCGAAGATCACCGAGTCGGCTCGTTCGAGCCCGCTGAGATCCGAGCGAATCGAGGGCGCCATCATCGCGAGCGCACCAAATGCGCCGTCGACGTGAAACCACAGGTGTTCCTTCGCGCACAGATCAGCCAGCGCTACGAGCGGATCGATTGCGCCCGTGTTGACAGTGCCTGCCGTTGCGATCACGCAGAGGGGCCGCAGGCCCGCAACCCGATCCTGTACGACCGCGCGCTTCAGCGCCTCGACATCGATGGTGTAGTCGGGACGTGTGTCGATCAGGCGCAGGCTCTGCTCGCCGAGGCCCAGCAGCTCAACAGCTTTGCGGACGGAGCTGTGCACTTCGCGCGACGCGTACATCGTGAGCCGGCCGCTGCTCTGATCCACGCCCCATTCGCG
>DATBVX010000220.1:0-2250 GCA_036515135.1 Steroidobacteraceae bacterium | reverse complement strand
GCTCGAATGGAGCTGCCGGTCGAATCGCTCCACCACCAGCACCTTCTGCGAACCGAATCGGCCGATCTCGCAACTTGCGACAGGCAACCCGTAGGCGCGCAGAATCCGCGCGCACAGCCATTCGTTCTCCACGGACGTGCGCATGTCGGCCTGCATCCCGCCCACCAGTCCGAGCGGCAGCTTGAAGATGTGCGTCGTGGGCGTGGCGCCCAGCGGCCGGCACCACTTGCCATCGTGCCGCAGGAAGGCGGTCTTTTCCTGAGCCCCCGCAATTGAAATGCGGAAGTCATCGTCCGCAGGGTGTGACGCGATCGACGCTGGCGCTACGGTCTGAATCAGGGCCCGCTCGACCTCGGCCTCGGAGAGCGGCGCCGCATCGATCGCGTGCACGTCCCTGGGTTGCTCACCGGAAGGGAGCAACTGCACCGCACCGACACAATCGCGCCCGATCGCGGCAAGGAGGTCGAATGCGTCGCGCGAATCGGTATGAAAGCGATCCTGCACACGTTTGCGAATGAGATCGGCATCGGGCAGCAGGTTGTCGAAATAGCACTCGACGGGTCGGCCTTTGATAGAGCCACGGTCGAGACTGAACGGCAGGGATAGCGACAGCGGACGCCCTTCCTCCGACTCGACCCAGGTCGAGTCATATTGGAACTCCATCTCACCTCGGGCTGGAATGCGCCACTCGCCGGCCAGCTTGCCGTTCACCCACACCGAGAGAGCGCGCGCATGGGATTTTCTGCCCATCCCTACCACTCCGTCTTGGATGAACGTTGCGTGGCGGGCCGATCCTGGATGACCAGCTCCAGGCCGAGCAGGTTGGCAAGTTCCAGGAGCCGGTCGACAGTAAGCGTGCCGGGATTCGTTTCGATCTCGGACAGGCGGTTCTGGCTGATCGCCAGCTTGGCGGCCAGCGCGCGTTGCGATAGCTTGGATGCACGCCTGCGCGTCGCGAGGATTTGTCCCAGCTGGGCGCTGTGGGTCAGGATTTGTTTCATGTCTGCACGTTTATCGGTATTGGCGATAAACGTAATATATCGAGTAAAGCGATAAAAGTCAAATATCGCTTTTGCCGATACCCATCGAGGCCGAGGCCGAACGCTACGCTGACCACCGATTCAGCGCGTTTTCGGAAGAGTGCGTATCGGACTTCTTCGCACTTATAGCCTAAATAGGCCGCGTCGGTAGTTGAGCATTTCCGGACGCTTCGCTGGATCGCCACCGCCCTTCATGAAGCCAGTGGCGGTTTCCGCGCCGTGCGCGGATATCGCGACATGAAGCACCTCGTCAGCGCGCTGGGGAAACATGCTCATTCCGGTTCCGATACCCAACTCAACAAGGTCGCGTAACATGTTCAACCCGGAGCCGTCGCTCCCTCTCGGTTCAACACGCTACGGGACATTGCCGTCCTGAATGTTCGCCGGCCCTTGCGGTCTAGAAGTAGAGCATGTCCCTGAGGTCCTGGAAAAACCCGTTCAGGCGCGACGCGGTGCTCCAGTGCTCCATCGTCAAGTCTCCGGTACGAAATTGCAGAAACAGCGTGTTTCCCAACACGTGGCCGTAGGTCCCCTCGAGATTCGGCGGTGTGCTGCGCGGATGTTCCTCCATTCTTCGTTCGATCAGAGATCGAAGCTTCCTTTTCTCGGCATCGGTCAACGAGTCGATGTGGCCGATGGTTTTCGACATCATCTCCTGATCAGTCGCCGGGGGGCGAGGCGTGATAAGAATCAGGACCGAGGTCGTGAAGTCCAGCGTGGTCTTCTGGCTGAAGAGATATTGCAATACCGGGATGTCCTTCAGCACCGGAACACCGGAACTAGCGCGCTGGATTTCGCGCTCGGAAAGCCCCGAGAGTATGAGGGTCTGCCCCATCTTCAACAGCACGTTGGCCGACACGGCATTGCGCGAAGCCTGTATCGCCGATGTAAATGTGATGCTCGCATCCACCGCCTCGATGAATGAGCGTTGCGCCTTGACGGCATGCCTTCCGCGTTCTTTTCTGGGCGCAACGTAACGATGGGCATCGCCGGAACAGGCGGCAGCGCCAGTACCATTACCGACAAGCCAGTCGGAATCAGCCTTTCGGTAACACCCACATTTATCGACTCGGAGACGATGTTGCTCGCCGTCAAGGCGCAACGCTCATTTATCGAGGCGGTGGATGCGAGCATCACATTTACATCGGCGATACAGGCTTCGCGCAATGCCGTGTCGGCCAACGTGCTGTTGAAGATGGGGCAGACCCTC
>DATBVX010000219.1:0-2299 GCA_036515135.1 Steroidobacteraceae bacterium | reverse complement strand
GCCATCAGCGGCTTGAGCGGGCCAGGCACAGGCAGTCCCTTGCCGATTGGCGGGTTGACGTAGTCGAGAAAGTCCGCCGGTGGATGCGTGGTGTAGAGATTGACGGCCTTTGCGGTGTCGAGCGTCGAGCCGCCGCCGACCGCGACGAACGCGTCAAAGGGACGCGTGCGCGCGAACGCAATCGCATCGAGGAACGACTCGTCAGTGGGCTCGACGCGGACCTTGTCGTACACGGCAAACGCCACCTGGTTCGCCTCGAGCGACTCGATCACATTCTGCGCCGGCGGAAGCTTCGACAGAACTGGATCGGTCAACACCAGCACGAGCCGGGCGCCAAGGTCGGCGAGGTCCATGCCGACTTCGTGCGTCACGCCAACGCCAAAGCGTATGCTCGAGGCAGCCATCTCGAATGCAGCGTCGCGAACAGCCTCGCTTGTCATCGATCCCTCAAATTTCTTGTGCCGCGCACCTGTACCGGGGCGCATTCGGTAAAGCACGTTACGAGTCACAGAGCACCCAAGGAACCACGGCCAACCACGTGACCTTCGTGCGCTTCGTGGTTCCTGCCGTTGTGCGTTGTGCCCTGATTAGGGTCGAACCAACCGCGCGCGCAGAGCCGCTCGATCCATCTGGCGTCCGTCGAAGTACACCGCCTCGATGCTCCGCGTCTGCTGGATGTCCGCCAGCGGATTTCCGGAAAGAATCATGAAGTCGGCGCGCTTGCCGGGCGCCAGGCTTCCCATGTTGCGAAGACCGAGATATTCGGCTGGGCGGCTCGTCGCGGCCACAATGGCCTGGGCCGGGGTCATGCCAGCGCCAACCATCTCTGCAAGCTCGCGCTGCTCCGCGTAGCCGAAGAGATGATCCTCGAGGCCTGTATCGCATCCAAGGATGATCCGCGCTCCTGCCTTGTTCAGCGTAGCAAGGCTGCGCTGCAGAATCATGTATCTGTTTCGTGCCGCATTCGCTGTGGGTCCGTCGCGCGCCGTAAATGACGCACGGATGCGGTCGATGACCGGCTCGGAGGTCGACTGGCGCAGCAGCGTCATGAGACCGGGCTCCTCGAACCAGGACGGCACGCTCGAATGGGTGCCGCGCTCGGCCCCGCCGAGGTTCGGCATCACGTATGTACCGCGCCGCACGATTGCAGCTATCAGACCGCCGTCCATCTCGCGGTCGCGCACGAGATGTGCCAGCCCATCGATGCCCGCATCCACGAGGCCGACGGCATCTTCGTGGTAGAAGACGTGCGCGTTGACCTTGAGCGTGCGGCCATGTGCCTCGTCGATGATGGCGCGGTACACCGGCGGCGGCATCCGCGGCGCACGCCCACCGCGGTCGTCCACCCAAATCTTCACGAGGTCCACGTTCTTCGCGGCAAGCTCGCGGACAGCGGTTCTGCCCTGCTCCGGAGTTGTCACCTCATACGCAATTCCCTGATATGCCGCAGCGCCAGGGCCCGCGTTCGGTGCCCCGATGCCCCGGCCGGCCAGCAACAGGCGCGCCTCGTCCGAGCGCCCCGTCTGATCCCGTCGAATCTCATACGCAAGGTCGCCAGGATCGATTCCCTGCGACATGACGACACGAACACCGAAGTATGCGGCCCGGCGGAGATCGTCGAGATAGGTGTCGCGCGTGTAGTTCTCGCGACCGTAGGTCAGTCCACGCTGGAAGCCCGGATGCCCGTGCGCGTTGATGAGCGTGGGCATCACCGTCTTGCCGGACAGCTCGATGCGGACGGCACCAGCGGGAACAGCAATCTCGCCTCGCCGTCCGACACGCGCGATGGTGCCGTCCTGCACCACGAAGGCGGCGTTCGCGATCGGAGCGCCGTCGGCGCCGGAAATGAGCAGGGCGCCCTCGAAGAGAGCGGCGCCCGACCCTGCCCCCGGTTGCTGCGATGCTGCTCCCACGGACACCAGGGCGTACGCGGCCACGGAGAGCATCACGCCCAACACGCAACACGCGTTCGTTTTGCCCGCGCTCAACGACACTCCTGGATACTCCGATTCGACGACTTCTACACTCGGAAGCCTAAAGGCTTCCTCTACATCTACGGCTTCCAGCTGTCGAGCGCCTTGCGGTGCAGCGAGTCGGGCGTCAGCTCCGCCAGCTCGATCCGGCCCATGTACGGATCGGTGATGTTGGCCAGGAGCGCGTTGGTCGAGGCGCTCGTGTTGACGTCGCTGACCTTGATGCCTCGCTGCCTGAACGTTTCCACCGCGGACTTGATGTTCTCGACGTGCAGTCCGTAATGGGTGAAACCAGCGGGCCGCTCGGCATTGGCTTGACCCAGCTC
>DATBVX010000218.1:0-3293 GCA_036515135.1 Steroidobacteraceae bacterium | reverse complement strand
CCGAGGGTCAAGTCCGGCGGCAATTGAGCGAGAGTTGCAGGTCATGAACGGTATCGAGCCCATGTCTTCGGTCGATCGGGCCTGGCTGCTGATGGAGCGGCCAGCGAAGCCGATGATGGCCATTGGGCTGACCATATTGGGCCAGCGCCTCGCTTACGCGCGTCTTCGCGACATCGTCACGGAGCGCTTCCTCGCCTTCGAGAGATTCCGCTGTCGGCCCGTCGCCGATGCAATCGGTGGCCGTTGGGTGCCGCAGGAGGATTTCTGTCTGGACGACCACGTGATTAGCGTGGCGCTGCCGGGGGCCGCGGGACAGCACGAGCTCGAAACGCTGGTGGCTGAACTCGCCGGAACGCCCCTGAGCTCTGAGCGGCCGATGTGGAGCTTTCACTTGGTCGACGACTATCGCGGCGGCAGCGCGCTGCTCATACGGATCCACCATTGCTATGCCGATGGGATCGCGCTCGTACGCGTATTCCTGTCCCTGACGGAAAGGGAGTCGAAGGCCCGCCGCACCAAGGCCGCCCGCAGTGTCGCTCGGCAGGCGCCGCAAACTGAACTCCGATCCGGGGCGTTCGGTGAGCTGCTGAACTCGCTCGAATCGCTCTACTCGCCCGCGGTCGGTCTCGTCGAGAAAGTCGTGAGCGAAGGCGCGAATGTGGTGGAGAAGGGTCTGCAGTATGCCTTGCATCCAACTGAGGCAGCGGCAGCATTGCGCAACGTCGCGGAGGTGGCAGCAGAACTGGCACGGATCGGCACACTGACCGATGACCCGCCCACGCGCCTGAAGCGTGCGCCAAGCGCGGTGAAGCACGTGGCCTGGGGCGATCCGCTGCCTTTCGAAGAACTGCGCACGGTCAGCCGCGCGCTTGGATGTACGGTCAACGACGTGATCATGGCGACTCTCGCCGGAGCGTTGGGGCGATATCTCGAGTCTCAGGGCGACGCGGTGAACAAGCTGATGGTTCGCGCGGCTGTGCCGGTGAATCTGCGCGACAGTCCCGGCGAGGCGCTTTCGCTCGGAAACAGGTTTGGCCTGGTATTCGTCGAGTTGCCGATCGGGATCCGGCACCCGCTGGAGCGCCTCTACGCCATGCGCGCGCAGATGCAGGCACTCAAGGGCTCGCGTCAGCCGCTGGCCACGCTGTTGTTGCTGGCGACCGTCGGCAGCCTGCCCGCGCCGATCGAGGACCCGGCGCTGGCGCTGTTCAGCGCCAAAGCCAGCCTCGTGGTCTCAAACCTGCCCGGCCCGCGCGAACAACTCTACATGGCGGGTGTGCCGATTTCGCAGCTCCTCTTCTGGGTCCCGCAGGCGGGTAGCATCGGCGTCGGTGTCAGCATTCTGACGTACTGCAATCAAGTGCAGTTCGGCGTGATCGCCGACCGAAATCTCATTCCCGCGCCGGCCGAGCTCGTGAGACACCTGCACGCGGAGCTCGAGCGGATAATCCTGCTGGTCCTGATGGGACCCGGCGCGCTTGCAGAGCAGGGCGCACGTCACATTCCGAAGTGACGCTGATCCGCCGCCCTCCGGGTCAGCCTAATCCACGCTTCGCGCGCTCGACGTCGAGGCGCTCCATGGCGTCCGCCGGCTTCACGAGCGCGGCCGCCTTGAAGAGCTTGCAGGCCCGGTCGCGCTGCGCGCGCTCATCGAGGAGCAAGAGCGCATTGGCGTACTCGACGCGGGCGATCGCCGCTTCGGGCGCGAGCTCAAGCGCCTTCTCGAAATGCTCGACAGCGGCATTCTCGGAGGCGCCGTAAGTGAGCCGTGCTGCGAGGGCCCCGAGCTTGGCAACGATTTCCGCGTGATACAGGCCAAAGGCCACATGGCATTCTGCGTGTCGGGGTTCGAGCTTGAGCGTGCGTTCGAGGTGTGTTCGGACGCGACCGGCGATTCCGGCGGCCAGCGCCTGCACGATCGAAATCCGCTGGGAGTATCGGCCCATGACGAACGCCAGCATGTAGTGCGCATTGGGCTCATCCGGGAGTGCCTTGACTGCATCCTCGCCGCGACGCATCGCAGCCTCGAGGATCGCGGTCGCGCGGCTGGCGCTCGATTCGAGGTAGGTCACGTAAACGCCCGCCGCCTTGTTCGCAGCGGCGGCACCCAGCGGACCGTGGGCGCTGCCCAGCTCGACTGCGGTACCGAAGTCACCCGCGTGAAATGCGCGCCAAACCTTCTGTAGTCCCTGGCTGAACGCGTCGGGGCCGCCTTCAGCGTCAATGCATTGCGCCACGCTGCGGGCGCGCTTGCCGAGACGCGCGACGCGCTCGGAGTCCGGAAAGGGCTCGCAGTCGCCGCCGTGTAGTCTTGCCCACTCACGCGCGAGTTTGCTGCCTGAGAAGTCATACGCCGGCGTGCGATGCGGAAACCGGGCCCACTTCGCCGGTCCCGCTGCCGTGCCCGCACTGTGGGAAGTACGCATCGCCATCTCCATGTTGCCGCTCCTATAGTACGCGGCGTCACAGGTGGGCCTAGTCGTGCAAATACGCATGCATGCCGGGCATCGCCGAGAGGAGGATGAAGGTATGGTAACCCGCAAGAAGTCTCGCAAGTCCCGCCCCGCCGCACCCCGCTTGGCACAGGCGCGCCTGCTGGAGGCCATGCATCAAGTCTGGCTCGCCGGTCTTGGCGCGGCGTCGAGAGCGCAGACGGAAGGGCCCAAGCTCCTGAAGGAGCTGGTGGCCGAAGGCGCACGAGTGCACGCTTCGACGAGTCGCGCGACGCAGAAGGCAGTTCGTGGCGTGCTCGGCCAGGTCCAGTCGGGTATCACGAGCCGCGTGGATCAGGTGCGCGAGCAGGCCAGCGATGCGTTCGACAATCTGGAGAAGATTTTCCAGACGCGCGTTCACCGGGCGCTCACTCAGCTCGGAGTGCCGAGCGCCGAGGAGATCGCCGAGCTGACCAAGAGGGTCGATGCGCTCAATGCAAACATCGACAGGCTGCGGCATTCGCGCGTGAGCGGAAGAAGGCGGCGCGCGAGGCCGGTTCGGAAGAACGGCGAGCACGCGACGGCGGCTGCCGCTTGACGCTCGATGCTGACGATTGAGCCCGCACTGCGAAAGCGGCCGGCGGGCGGGCGGAAAGTGGCGGTAGCGCTCGCGGGGGGCGGTCCCCTGGGAGCGTTCTACGAGCTCGGGGCGCTGCATGCCCTCAATGAGGCCATCGAGGGCCTCGAGCTCACCCAACTCGACGTCTACGTCGGCGTCAGTTCGGGCTCATTAATCGCGGCGGGCCTCGCGAACGGCTTCGACACCACGTGGATGGGCGAGACGTTCATCCATGACGAGTC
>DATBVX010000217.1:0-30489 GCA_036515135.1 Steroidobacteraceae bacterium | reverse complement strand
GAATATAACGTCATGATAGCGCGTTTTAGAATAGTCATAGCAATAAAATTTCGCTCCTCTTGTTTTTGAGCTGTCACCTTTATTTTGGCTGGGGGACTAGGATTCGAACCTAGGTTGACGGAGTCAGAGTCCGTAGTCCTACCACTAGACGATCCCCCAGGAATCGGACTATCGAAGCCCTCGCCCCGCCCTCTCCCGCGCGCGGGAGAGGGGGCAGAAAGAAATCACTAGCGCTTCGAGTACTGCGTACCGCGCCGCGCCTTGCGGCGACCGACCTTCTTGCGCTCGACTTCCCGCGCGTCGCGGGTTACGAAGCCCGCCTGGCGCAGCGGCTTGCGAAGCGCCTCGTCGTAAGCGATCAGCGCACGCGTGATGCCGTGCCGGATCGCGCCCGCCTGTCCGGTGATACCGCCGCCCTCAACCTGCACCGAAACGTCGAACTTGTTCGATAGCTGCGCCAGCTCGAGCGGCTGACGCACGATCATGCGCCCGGTCTCGCGACCGAAGAACTCATCGAGTGTGCGGTCGTTGATCGAAAACTTACCGTTGCCAGGCGTGATGTACACGCGGGCCGTGGAGGTCTTGCGGCGTCCGGTGCCGTAGTAGGAAGTGGTTGCCATGCTCTCTCTTCGGTGGATCGGTTGCGTGGATTACAGGCTCAGCGCCTTCGGCTGCTGGGCGGAGTGCGGGTGCTTGTCGCCCGCGAATACATGCAGCTTGCGGAACATTTTCCGGCCCAGCGGATTCTTGGGCAGCATGCCTTTGACGGCGAACTCGATTGCCCGCTCCGGGTGTTCCTGCAGGAGCTTGCCGAGCGCGATCGACTTGAGGTTGCCGAGGTAGCCCGTATGGTGGTGATAGAACTTGTCCTCGAGCTTGGCGCCGGTCACGCGTACCTTCTCGGCGTTGATGACGATCAGGTGATCACCCATGTCGACGTGCGGCGAGTAGTCGGCCTTGTGCTTGCCCTTCAGGCGGTGGGCAAGTTGTGACGCCAGCCGGCCGAGCGTCCTGCCGGCCGCATCGACGACATACCAGTCGCCGCGGACCAGACCCGGCTTGGCGAAAACCGTGCTCATGACAATCGAACTCCATGAATTGCGCTGCAAGCGCGCTGGTGGTATGCGAAAAAGGCGGGAAGTTTACTGAACGCCCCCCCGGTTTGCAAAGAAGCACGGGGGTCCCGACACACGCTGCGAGCAGTTTGCAGCACGCGCCATATATAATGTGTGCATGGCCCGTAAGTCATTGACTGGATTGGATCTGCTCCTCGCGGCTGTGGACCGCGCGCTGCATACGCTGGCGGCGGTGCCGACGGCGCGCCGAGCGAGTCCCGCGGATGCCGAGGACGCCGCCACCCTCGCGGAGGATGAACGCCGCCATGTCGCCGGGTTGATGCGGGTCAACCATGCTGGCGAGGTGGCGGCGCAGGCGTTGTATCAAGGCCAGGCATTCACTGCGCGCAGCCCGCGCGTCCGCGAGACCATGCGGCAGGCGGCCGACGAGGAAGGTGATCACCTGGCGTGGTGCGATCAACGACTGCGCGAACTCGATAGCCGGCCGAGCCTGCTCAACCCGATCTGGTACGCGGGGTCATTCGCGATCGGCGCGCTGGCCGGCGCCATGGGCGATCGCGTGAGTCTCGGCTTCCTCGCCGAAACCGAACGCCAGGTCGAGGGTCACCTCGACGATCATCTGCGCCGGTTGCCACGCGATGATGCACGCAGCCGCCGTGTTCTCGAGCAGATGAGGCACGACGAGATTCGCCACGCGGACACGGCGGAGGCCGCGGGTGCGGCGGAGCTGTCGGCGCCGATCAAGCTGCTCATGAAGCTGACTTCGAGGGTCATGACGCGCACGGCTTACTGGCTGTGATGCGTCTGTCGCTTGCGGTCGTGAACTCGTTGTAATACAAACGCGGGCTAAGCGATGACTCATCGCCTGGGGGATGCTATGGAAGAAGGCGCCAAGCCGTTAAGCGATATTCCAGCGATCAATCGATTCCTGAGCTATTGCAGGATCCGTACCGTCCCGTCCAAGACCGTCGTGATTCACGCCGGCGACCTTCCCGACATCCTCTACTACATCATCAGCGGCTCGGTCGAAGTCATGATCGAGGACGAGGACGGCAACGAGATGGTGCTCGCCTACCTCAACAAGGGGCAGTTCTTCGGTGAAATGGGCCTGTTCCACGAGCAGCCGACACGCAGCGCCTGGGTGCGCACGAGACAACAGTGCGAGCTGGCCGAAATGACGTATCCGCGTTTCCGCCAGATCGCCGCGGAAAGTCCCGGGTTGATCTTCGAGCTCGCCACGCAGCTGGCCACGCGCCTCGATCGCACCAACCGCAAGCTCGGTGATCTCGCGTTCGTCGACGTCACCGGCCGCGTCGCGCACGCCATCATGGACCTGTGTGGTGAGCCCGATGCGATGACTCATCCGGAAGGAATGCAGATCAAGGTGAGCCGCCAGGAGCTCAGCCGGCTCGTCGGCTGCTCGCGCGAGATGGCGGGTCGCGTGCTAAAGGTGCTCGAGGAACAGGGCCTGCTCAAGGCCACGGGCAAGACGATCGTGGTCTACAACGCACGCCCGAAGATGAAAACCAGACCGGTGATCGTGCCGACGAAGCCGATGATGCGCGACAAGGTGGGTGCCCCGGTCGATGACGATGATGACGACGATCTGGACGAAGACGAAGAGTGAGGGGTGAGTAGTGAGTAGTGAATAGTCGGAACGCCGCGCGTGACCTGCTCCTGCTGCTCACCACTCACCACTTACCACTCACCTGCCCCTCTCCGCCACGCCCTTCGCTATTTCCTCGCGCATCCTCCTGATCGTCGCCGCGTAATCGCCGCTGCCGAAGATTGCGGAACCAGCCACGAACGTGTCGGCGCCAGCGCGTGCGATGGCGGCGACGTTGTCGATCTTCACGCCACCATCGATCTCGAGGCGCACGGCGCGGCCGCTCGCCGCGATCCGCGCGCGCGCGGCGGCGAGTTTCGGCAGCGCCGAGCTGATGAATTGTTGCCCGCCGAAGCCCGGATTGACGGACATGATCAGGACCATGTCGATCTTGTCGAGCACGTGATCGAGCCAGTCGAGCGGCGTGGCGGGGTTGAATACGAGTCCCGGCCGGGAGCCGTGCTCGCGGATCAGCCCGATGGTGCGGTCGACGTGGTCGCTTGCCTCCGGATGAAACGTGATGTAGGTGGCCCCGGCCCTGGCGAACTCCGGCACGATTCGATCCACCGGCTTCACCATCAGGTGCACGTCGATCGGTGCGGTGGTGCCGTACTTCCGCAGCGCCTCGCATACCACCGGCCCAATCGTGAGGTTGGGTACGTAGTGGTTGTCCATCACGTCGAAGTGGATCAGGTCCGCACCCGCGGCCAGCACCCGGTCCACTTCCGCGCCGAGACGCGCAAAGTCGGCCGAAAGGATCGATGGTGCAATGAGAAGATCGGCAACCGGCATGGCGTGAGTTTACTTCATCGCGCGCCGCTCGCGGATCAGTTCGTAGGCCTCGCGGATGCGCTGCGTCTTTTCCTTGGCGATCTCCATCATCGATTGCGGCAGACCGTTGGCGACCAGCTTGTCGGGGTGATTGCGGCTCATCTGCCGGCGGTAGGCCTTAATGACCTCCGCGTCCGTCGCCGTAGCCTCGATCTCGAGGACCTGATAGGCCTCTGCCAGGCGTTTGGCCGGGCGTTGGGCTGCCTCGGGCCGATCGGTCGACTGCAGCCGCAGTATGGCCTCGAGGTGAGCCAGCTCGAGCACTGAAATGCCCACCCATTGAGCGGCGCGCTGGATGATCACTCTCGCGGGTCCGTGGAGATTGCTTCCCTGCAACGCCGCGCTCATCTGGATCTCGATGAAGTAGCGCAGCAAGTCGTGTCGTCTGCCGCAGACATTCCTGAGCTCCCGCACCGCGCGCTCAAGCTCGAATTCCGGCTGCTTGCCCTCGGTGAAGAAGCGGATCGCCGCCTGCACCTGGTCGGCTGTGAGGCGCAAGTGCTGCATCACGCCGCGCGCGGCCTGAATCTCGCTGTCGGAGACGCGACCGTCGGCTTTGGCGACGTAACCCATCACCGCAAAGGTACTGCGGAAGAATACGGCGCTCACGAGCTGTGGATCGCCGCCCGTGGGGCCGGCGTCATCTTGCTCGGTCTGCTTGTCGAACTGATGTCCGAGCAATACACCGATGGCCGCACCAATCGGGCCGGCACCGACGATCGCGCCAAGCACGCCACCGATGACTTTGCCTTTCCACTGCATGTATTGGCTGCCAGGCCGGGGGTTTCGGGGCTATTTCACCTTGCGGTATTGTGAGCCATGCGCGTCTCACTGCGAATAACCCCGAAACCCCCGGCCTGGCAGCCGTGATCGACACCGTCTTCTACTCGACCGTCACCGGGCTGGAGATGATCCACCGCGGCAAGGTCCGCGACATCTACGCGATCGATGCCGGCCATATGCTCATCGTGACGACGGACCGTCTGTCCGCTTTCGATGTGGTGCTGCCCGATCCAATTCCGGACAAGGGCCGCGTGCTCACGCAGATCTCGAATTTCTGGTTCAGCCGCACGCGGCATATCGTGCCCAACCAGCTTGCGGCCCTGCCGCTCGAGGGCGTCATTCGGGTGCCGGCGGAGCTCGAGCTGCTCCGCGATCGGTCGGCGGTGGTCCATCGGCTCAAGGCACTGCCGCTGGAGGCGGTCGTCCGTGGATACCTGATCGGATCGGGGTGGAAGGACTATCAGCGCACCGGCGCCGTATGTGAAATCGCGTTGCCGTCGGGACTGCGCATGGCCGACCGGCTGCCGACGCCGATCTTCACGCCCGCCACCAAGGCACCCAGCGGGGTGCACGACGAGAACATCAGCTTCGCGACGGTCTCCAACCTGATCGGCCGCAAGCTTGCGGAACAGGTGCGCGACACGGCGATCGCCATCTACCAGTTCGCCGCCGAGCATGCGCGCACGCGCGGCATCATCATCGCGGATACCAAATTCGAGTTCGGCCTCGACAGCCACGGCCGAGTCGTGTTAATCGACGAAGTGCTGACACCGGACTCTTCGCGCTTCTGGCCGGCCGACACCTGGCGGCCGGGATCGAGCCCGCCGAGCTTCGACAAGCAGTTCGTGCGCGACTATCTTGAGACGCTCGACTGGAACAAGCAGGCCCCTGGGCCGCGGCTTCCAGCGGAAATCATCAAGAAGACCAGCGAGAAGTATCGCGAAGCGCTGCGCCGCCTGACGAGCTGAGCCTGTCCGCGATGATGCGGTTCTTCGCCAGCGGCTCGCTGGTCCCTGCGGTCAGGCAGACGATTCGTTCCGGGTATCCAGGCGGCATGTCAACCGATTCTTGCCAGCAGCGGCGTGGCCGTGCAAGGCTTCCGATCATGTTAGAACTCGCCGCACGGCTCGAACGGCTGTTGTTCGAAGGCCCGAATCTGCCGGGCAGGACCGCGTGGGTACCGTTCTGGCGCCTGCTTCGCTATCCCTATGCGGTGCTGCGCGACCTGTGGCGCGGCGAACTCAACCTGCGCGCGATGGGCCTCGTTTACACCACGCTCCTGTCGATCGTACCGCTGCTGGCATTCGCGTTCGCGATTTTCAAGGGAGTGGGGATCCATCGCGATCTGGAACCACTCATCTACGAGTTCTTCCGGCCCGTGGGTGCAAAGGCGAACGAACTCACGGCCCGTGTCATGGGCTTCGTCGAGAACATCAGCAGTGGCGTGCTCGGATCCCTCGGCCTTGCGTTCCTGCTCTATACAGTCGTCTCGATGATTCAGAAGATCGAGGAGAGTCTCAATTTCGTCTGGCGCGTCGAACGACCACGCAGCTTCGCACGCCGCGTAAGCGAATACCTGAGCCTGATGGTCGTCGGACCGATCGTCGTGGTGGCGGGACTCGGATTGACGGCCACCGCCGCCAACTCCGCGCTCATGCAGAACCTGAGCCGCATAGAGCCGCTGGGCACGCTGATCGGATACTCGGGAACCCTGGTGCCATACGCGCTGGTCTCGGCTTTCTTCACCTTCCTCTACATCTTCATTCCGAATACGCGCGTGCGATTCGTGCCTGCGCTGGTCGGTGGAATCACCGCGGGCATCTTGTGGGTCAGCGTCGGCGCCGCTTTCACCATATTCGTCGCGTACGCCACCCGGCTCGAGCTCGTCTACACCAGCTTCGCGATTCTCATCACCGCGCTCATCTGGATCTACGTCGCGTGGCTCGTGCTGCTGATCGGCGCACAACTGTCGTTCTACGTGCAGAACCCGCAGTACCTGCGCCGCGGGCAGCGGGAGATTCGCATCACCGGGAGCCTCGCCGAACAGCTGGCGCTCAACGTGATGGTGCTCATCGGCCGCAGCTACCGCGCCGGCGAACCGGGCTGGACCACGAGCCGCATCGCCACGCGGCTCGAAGTTCCGAGCAACGTGTTGGCGATGGTGATTCGCTCGCTCGAATCCGCGGGTCTCGTCGTGGCGACGGAAGACGAGCGCCTCATCCCCGGTCGCGACCTGTCGGAGATCGATCTCAACCAGATCGTCGATGCGGCACGCCGTCATCATGCCGGCGAGCCGACACTGTTCGTCCGAGGAACGCCCGAAGCCGAACGGCTCACGACGGTGATCGAGCTGGCACTGCGCGAACGGCTCGAGGGCCGGACGCTGCGCGAGGTCGTTGAAGCAGATTCCCCCGCCTAGAGTTGCGTCCCGCCGGAGAACGGCGCCTCGCGCGGCGCGGGGTCCGCGGGACTTGCGAGCCGATTCGAGCAGACATAATGCAGCCAGCGAGCCGTTGCACCGACGCGGCGGGTGATGGCGTTCCCAGATTTCGACAAATGGACCGCTCTGCACGCCACGGCGGCGATCGAGCATAAGACGCTGTGAATGCCGTCAATCTGTTCAATGCCGATCCCCGGGATGCTAAGGATTGGCAGCGAATGAACTCAAGCCATGGCAACTCACGACGCCTTTTCCAGCCTGCGCGGCCCTCGCAATGGCACGTTTTTTGAGCCTTACGCGCGGCTGATCCAGATTCTTTGTCCGCGCGCAAGAGCTGTCGCCTTCTATGACGGCGAAGGCGCGACCGTGTGGCAGAAGGACCCGGAGCTGGAACGCAGCCTGGCGGGTTCCGTCAAGGAATTGATTCGGGATGCATCCGACCCGGAAAAAACTGGCCAGATCGGCTCCGAGCGTCTGCTGAACGACATCACGCCGGCCTATCTGCTGTGGTTGCGCGACGAGCGCGCCAACCAGCTGGGAATCGTCGGCATCAGCTGCAAACCCAACGGCAAGGGCCTGCCGTCGCCCCGAATCGAGGAGATCGAGAAAACTCTTCAGCCGGTGCTGCAATGCATCGGGCGCGAACTGTCGACGCTGCGGCGCGTCCCGGGAGCCGGCCACGACCAGCTCAATTCACGCTACGAGCAGGCGGAATGGCTGATCGACAAGGCGCTGCCGCTCATCAATTCGGCGACGCACACCGAGCCGCTCCGCGAGTTGCTCAATATACTGGTCGATCGCACCGATGCTGCGCTCGGCGCAATCATCATTCCGGACAATTCGATGCGTCTGGTGGTCGAGCCGGACGGCTGGAGCGGTGCACCGGCGCGCGAGGCGCTGCGACGTGCACATCGCCAAATCCTCACCTGGATGCAGCTCGAAAAGAGCACCTTCGTGACCAACAAGGTCCGCGAACAGGCGGCCGAAGCTTCGGCTTACCGCGTACTCGCCGCCCCAATCCTGCAACGACCCGATCATCCGATCGGCTACGTCACGCTATTGCGGTCCGCAATCGCAGCGGAATTCGGCAGCCTCGAGCAGAAACTGCTCGAACGCGTCAGCCCGCTGATCCCGACCCTCATCGACCGCGACTACGATTCGATGACGCAGCTGCGTTCCTCGGCGGGGCTGGACCGGGCGTTCCGCCGTCTGCTCGCCACAGGAACCGTCGGCACAGTCGCGAGCGTCATCTTCATCGACATCGCCGGTTTCAGTGCCGCCAATCGCGAGCTGGGTCCGGCGGTCGCGGATCGCCACATCCGGCGCGTATCCAAATTGTTGCGCCCGCCGATTGTTCCCGCCGACGCGATCACCGCCCGACTCGGTGGCGGTCACTTCGCGTGCTTGCTGCCACGCACGACCACGGACGAGGCGGAATACATCGCGGGGCAGATCGGTCGCGCCGCGCGCAAGTCTCCGCTCGAACGCCAGAAGAAGGAAGGGGGCGTGAAGGTCAAGACGGGAGTCGCTGAGGTGACTTCGACCGTCGCGGGCCTGCGCTATGCGCTGGTGCACGCACGCGCTGCATCCCGCAAGGAGGATGCTGTCGCAGTCTCGTCGTCAGCGGCTGCCGCTGCCACGCCACGGGTTGTGCCGGTCGCTGCCGTCGCCGCGCCTCCGGCAAGCACTTCGGCATACGAGCCGACGCGCCTGATAGTTCCCGTGCGTCTGCGCGAGGCGATTCGTGAAGGCCGACTCAAGCTCTTCGCACAACCCATGCGGCCGGTGCGCGATTTGCAGCTCCCGGTTCGCATCGAGCTCCTGCCGCGCGTGCTGGACGCAAGGGGCAACCTGATCGCGCCGGCGCAGTTCCTGTCGCCCGCCATGGACCCCGAGGAGCTCGCCGAGCTCGATCGTTGGGTCATGAGCACGGCAATCGAGGCTCTGATGGCGCACAAGCGCGACCCCGCTGCACGCACGACGGAGTTCTCGCTCAATATCTCGGGTCGATCGCTGCAGACGGCTGAATTCCACGACTGGGTGGTGGAACAGCTGCGCCGACAGGTCGTGCCGCCGGAGCAGTGGCTGTTCGAGATCTCCGAAAGCATCGCGGCCCAGCACCGTCGTGACGTCGCCAAGTTCGCGAAGAAGGTGCTGCGGCTCGGGGCGCGCATTGCAATCGACAACGTGGGCGGCCTGGATGGCGAGATCGGGCGCCTCCAGCCTCATGGTGCGAGTTCGATCAAGCTTGACGGGTCGCTGGTGCGGGATGTCGTGAGCGACCCGCGCGCCCAGCGCCTGGTCGAGGCGCTGGCCCGCTGGGCGGGCTCCAGTCGCATGGACACGGTCGGTGGTCAGGTCGAGAGCGAGCAGGTGCGCGACCAGCTGATCCGGCTCGGCATCGATTACATCCAGGGTTTCATCATCTGCAAGCCCGAGCCGATCGAACAGGTGCTGAGCGAGTTGCAGCAGCCGGCGACGCCGAACGTCAAGTTCGGCTCCTAGTCACCCGCGATCGTCATTTCAGCGATCAGCACCGAGCCGGTGCGAACCGCCCCGCGCAGATCCACGTCGCCTCCGACGGCAACGACGTTGCGCATCATGTCGCGCAAATTGCCCGCGATGGTGATCTCGTGCACCGGATAACGGATCTCGCCGCCCTCGACCCAGAATCCTGAGGCGCCGCGCGAGTAGTCCCCGGTCACCACGTTCACACCCTGCCCCATCAGCTCCGTCACCAACAATCCGGTGTCCATGCGACCGAGGAGCGCGGCGTGATCCTCGCCGGCATGTGAAACGATGAGATTGTGCGCTCCGCCCGCGTTGCCCGTGGTCTGCAGCCCGAGCTTGCGTGCGGAATACGCGCTCAGTATGTAGCCCTGCAGCACGCCGTCGCGAACGAGATCGCGATCGCGAGTCGCGACTCCTTCGTTGTCGAATGCGCTGCTCGCCAATCCCTTGAGGATGTGAGGCCGTTCCAGGATCTGCAGGAACGGCGGGAATATTTCCTGGCCGGCCGCGCCGAGCAGGAACGAGGACTTGCGGTACTGGCTGCCGCCGCGGATGGCCGCCAGGAAATGGCCAAAGAAGCCGCGCGCCAACTCAGGGGCAAACAGCACCGGCGCGCGGCGCGTGGACAGCTTGCGTGAACCGAGGCGCGCGGCCGTTCGCTCGGCACTCCTGCGCCCGACAGCTGCGGTGTCCTCCAGTTCGCGCCAGTCACGAGCCGTCGTGTACCAGTAGTCGCGCTGCATCTCCTCGCCTTCGGAGGCGACTACCGCGCAGCTCAGGCTGTGACCGGTGCTCTCGAATCCGCCCATGAAACCGTGCGAGTTGCCGTAGACACGGGTTCCGCGGTGCGTGTTGAGCGAAGCGCCCTCGGAATTGCGCACCCGCGTATCGACCGCCAGTGCCGCAGCCTCGCATGCGCGTGCGATCTCGATGGCGGATTCCGGCGTCACATCCCACGGGTGCGACAACGATAAATCCGGCACGTCGCGGGCCATCAGCTGGGCATCGGCGAGCCCCGCGCAGTCATCCGCGGCGGTGAAACTGGCGATGCTGCACGCCTTGCGAACAGTCTCGCGAACGGCGTCCGCGCCGAGGTCCGTGGTGCTGGCAGAACCCTTGCGCCGCTCGATGTAGACCGTGATGCCCAGGCCGCGGTCGCGCTGATACTCGAGTGTTTCCACCTCGCCAAGCCGCACGGTGACGCTCAGGCCCGTGTCGACGCTGACGCCGACTTCGGCTTGCGTGGCCCGGTTTGCACGGGCTTCTTCGAGCGCGAGCGCAGCGAGGCGCTCGAGATCGGGCCGCGTGGGTCCTGCAGGGGATTGCGTGTTCACCGCCGTGAGGCTGCCGTTGTTCATAGCAAGGCCGAATTCTAGCGTGCACGATTGCCACGGCGCACACTCCCTGGGGATACTGTCGCGCGAATGACCAGTGCACCGAGCACCCGCTCCCTGATCCTCGTGAATGCCGCGACCGTCGCCCTCGCGCTCGGTCTCGATTGGCCCGCGTCGGCGCTCATGTGGCCGTACTGGATCCAGAGCATCGTGATCGGTTACTTCAGCCGCAAGAGGATCCTCGCGCTCGGCCGGTTCTCCACTTCAGGGTTCACGATGAACGATCGGCCCGTGAGCCCGACGCCGGCGACGCAGCGCTCGGTCGCCAACTTCTTCGCCCTGCACTATGGCTTCTTTCACGTCGGCTATTTCGTGTTCCTGGTGCAACAGTTCGCGCAGCTGGGCCCGTGGGACTGGGTTGGGCTGGGGGCGCTGGCTATCTCATTCGCGTGGAACCACCGCTTCTCCTTCGAGCAGAATGTCGAGGCCGATCGCCGCGGCACGCCGAACATCGGCACTCTGATGTTCCTGCCCTATGCGCGCATCCTGCCGATGCACCTGACGATCATGCTGGGCAGCGCGTTCGGCGGTGAGGGGGCAGGGGTGGTGTTGATCTTCGGCACGCTCAAGACCGCAGCAGACGTGCTGATGCATCATGTCGAGCATCGAGTCCTGCAGCGTGGCGCCGCGACAGCGGCGGGCTGACGATGCCGATAGACGACTCCGAACGCCCCAGCAAGAGCGCGCTCAAACGCGACGCCCAGGAACGGCAGGACCTCGGCGAAGCGCTCATCGACCTGCCGGACGCCGTACTCGACGAGCTGCCGCTGCCGGAAGCGTTGCGAGACGCCGTGCATGACGCGCGCCGCTTCACGAACCGTGGTGCACAGCTGAGGCAGAGACAATACATCGGCAAGCTGATGCGCAAGATCAACGTCGCGCCGATCCGCGCGGCAATCGACACGCAACACCGGCGGCAGCGCATCGAAGCGCGGCGGTTCCACCGCATCGAAATGTGGCGCGATCGGCTGATCAGCGAGCCCGGCATCGCGGTGTCCGAGCTGCAGGTGGAGCTGCCGCACGCGGATGGCGAGCGCCTGCGGATTCTTGCGGCCGAGGCGGCAGATGAATTGCGCCGGGGCGTGACACCGCGTGCCTCGCGAGCGCTGTTTGCGT
Organism: Steroidobacteraceae bacterium; assembly: GCA_036515135.1. Lineage (GTDB taxonomy): Bacteria > Pseudomonadota > Gammaproteobacteria > Steroidobacterales > Steroidobacteraceae > DATBVX01. Next base: position 18,732 of record DATBVX010000217.1, on the reverse strand, counting down.
ATCTGCGCGAGCTTTTTTCGCTACAATGACCGTATGAAACCGCTGGTCGGGATCATCATGGGCTCCTCCTCGGATTGGGAGACGATGCGTCCTGCGGCGGAAACCCTCGAGCGCCTGGCTATTCCTCACGAGGTGCGCGTCGTATCCGCGCATCGAACTCCAGATCTGCTGTTCGAGTACGCGTCTTCGGCGGAACAGCGCGGTCTCGAGGTGATCATCGCGGGCGCCGGCGGCGCGGCGCATCTTCCCGGCATGACTGCCGCCAAGACGACGCTTCCGGTGCTTGGAGTTCCAGTGCCGTCGAAGTCGCTCAACGGCGTCGATTCTCTGCTCTCGATCGTGCAGATGCCCGCCGGCGTGCCGGTCGCGACGCTCGCGATCGGGGTGGCAGGTGCGATCAACGCAGCGCTGTTCGCGGCGTCCATCCTCGCCAACAAGCATTCCGAGATCGCCAAGGCACTCAAGGATCACCGGCGCTCGCAGACACAGGACGTGCTCCAGGCGCCCGATCCGCGTCAGCCCCCCGGCAAATGAAGATCGGCGTCATCGGCGCAGGCCAGCTCGGGCGCATGCTGGCCCTGGCCGGCATTCCGCTCGGACTACGTTTCCTCTTTCTCGACCGCAGTGCGGACGCGCCGGCTGGTCAGATCGCGCCGGTGATCGTGGGTGAGTTCGAGGATAAGGCCAAACTCGCCTATCTGGGGCGGCAGGTCGATCTGATCACCTTCGATTGGGAAAACGTTTCGGTCGAGGCGCTGTCGGCCGTCAAAGCGACGATTCCCGTACGGCCACCACCGGCTGCGCTCGCGGCGGCGCAGGATCGCGTCCTGGAGAAGGCGCTCTTTCGCGAACTCCGGATCCCGACGCCCAGATTCGCCGTCGTCGATGCACACGCGGAACTCACGCAGGCCGTCACTCGCATCGGGATTCCCGGTGTATTGAAGACCCGGCGCCTCGGTTATGACGGCAAGGGTCAATTCGTCGTGCGGACGGCACAAGATGTCGAAGCGGCGTGGGAGTCGCTCGCCGGCAAGCCGCTCATCTATGAGGCCTTCGTCGACTTCAGTCACGAGTGCTCGCTCATCGCCGTCCGCAGCACTGCGGGTGCCATGGCCTTCTACCCGCTGTCCGCCAACACGCATGTGGATGGCATCCTGAGTCACACCGTCGCACCCTGGGCGCAACGCTCACTGGAGCGCCAGGCTCAAGGGCATGTCCGCCGCCTGCTGCTGCACTTCGATTACGCGGGCGCTCTCACCGTCGAGTTCTTCGTCGTCGGTGGACGTCTGTATGCGAACGAAATGGCGCCTCGCGTCCACAATTCAGGTCACTGGACCATCGAGGGTGCCGTCACCAGCCAGTTCGAGAATCACCTGCGCGCGATACTCGGATGGCCGCTCGGCAGCACGGAGGCGCTCGGTCACACGGCGATGATCAATTTCATCGGGTCGCTGCCGCAAAGGGAGAAATGGCTCGGCGAGCGGAATCTGTTTTTCCATGATTATGGAAAGGAGCCTCGCCCGAAGCGGAAAGTGGGCCATTGCACCATTCTCGAGCGCAGCGCCGCACGTCGCGACGCCAGGCTGAAGCGGCTGCTCAAAGAGTATCGCGGACGCTGATTTCTGTTGCCTGCGGGATTCCCTTACACTTGGACAACGGGGGTGCCCATCGGGCAATTGGATGTACCTCGAACTATTCAAACTCCAGGACCTGCCGTTCCGACTGAGCCCGGATCCCGCGTTCCTGTACCTGAGCAAGCACCATGCGCGCGCCAAGGCGTACATGGAATCGACCATCTGGTTCACCGATGGCTTCGTCGTCATCACCGGCGAGATCGGCTCGGGCAAGACCACCCTGATCGAGACCTTCCTGCGCGAGCTCGAGAAGGACGTCGTGGTCGCGCAGATCAACCAGACCCAGCTCTCGGCCACCGAATTCCTGCAGGCCGTGCTGGTGCAGTTCGGCTTCTCGCCTTTCAAGATGAAGAAGGCGGAAGTGCTGAGCACGCTCAACAACTTCCTCATTGAGCAGTACGCCAACAACCGCAAGGTGCTGCTGATAGTCGACGAGGCGCAGAACCTGGGAAACAGGGTGCTCGAGGAGGTGCGACTGCTGTCCGGCGTCGAGACGACCAAGGAAAAAGTGCTGCGGATCATCCTGGCGGGCCAGCCGGAGCTCAACGAGAAGCTCTCGTCGCCGGAGCTTGTGCAGCTGGCGCAACGTATCCGCCTGCGGTTTCACCTTACGCCGCTGTCGAAAGCCGACACGCGTGCCTACGTGCAACATCGTCTCGAGGTCGCCGGCTCACAGGGACGGCAGATTTTCAGCGAGGACTGCTTCTCCGCCATCTACCGCTATACCGGTGGCACACCACGGCTCATCAATACGCTCTGCGACACCGCGATGATGGCCGCCTATGCCAATGACAAGAGCAAGGTGCAGCTCGCCGACGTCGAGACCGCGATCCGCGAACTGCAGTGGGTCGAGTTCTCGGCGCGCGCGCATCGAGCGTCGACGGTGCCAATGACGGCGGAGGCACCGTCCACGCCAACCGTCGCGGGTCCCGTGGCCCGCGTCCTGGTCGCGAGCGAGGGCCAGACTGTGCTGGAGCGCGAATTGCACCCGGGACGGATCATCATCGGCCGCACTCCCGACAACGACCTGCAGATCGACAGCAAGTTCATCAGCCGCCACCACTGCCAGATCATCACCACCGCCGAGAGCTGCGTGATCGAAGACCTCAACAGCACCAACGGCATCTACATCAAGGCCAAGAGGGTGCGCAAACACAATCTGAACGACGGCGACGTGGTGGTGATCGGCAAGCACGAGCTGATGTACGTCGACGAGCGCGCACATAAACATCGCCCCCCCGCCGATCCGGTCGAGGCGACGGCTGCTGCAGGCGAACCGGTCTGGGGAGAGTGAGCGCGGCTTAATCGCCGTGCGCGCGAAAATCAGCTCAGCGTTCGGTCATCGAGCGACGTGCCCGGATACTCGGCGCGATTGGCACGGTAATCGCGACGCCTGAGAATCACGATGATCCCGCCGAGCACGCAGAAGATCCCGAGAACCAGCACCACGTCGGCCCAGATACTGTCCCCGAGAAGATACGAAGCGCCGATGGCGAGCGCGCCGGCCAGCATGTAGATGTACGGCAGCGTCTCGTAGAGCGGCTTCGACAGGCGGACAACGCGGTTCTCCATGAACGTCATCCTAGTCAAACATGCGCGGTGAATAAACGGCCATGCCTGTCGCGGCGCGTCAGCGAACGGCCGGGCGCGGCGCATGCGCTGCGCAATCGCTTGAAAGGACTCCGATTATCGACAGAGGCAGCTGCCACGTGCGGCAGCAACCCGCGCGACATAACGGGGCAGTGGTGCCGACTGCGTCACAGCAGATCGAGACGGCGCCCGGCTTGTGTCGGAGCGCCGCACGGCGTTTCTGGTGGCCGTGGAGACGGTCGTCCTCGGATTGCGGGACATGCAGGCCTCCTCAGCGACGTCGGCTTCCAGAGCCCGTGATGAGCGCCAGCATGCGCTCGAACAGCGATGGCCTCATGGCTCGCACTTCCATGCCCTTGCCCGGATCCTCGATGGGATTGCGCTTGAGCGCATTGACCAGATCGGCCGGAAGGTTGACCCGAAACGTGCCGGTGATCGAAGCATTCGAGTTCATTCACGAGCTCCCATCGACGTGACAAATGCGGGCCAAACTTATTGACGTGCGCGCCCGCGCGGTGTGCGTTTCATCACGGCTGAGCGGTCGAGTCAGCCGCGCTGACGCGGCGCTGGGACGTCAATCACGCTAGCGAAACGATATGACAAGTGATCGAGCGTCGGCGTTGTGAGACAAGGATCCCGCTCGATCGAAGCCGCCGCCCGGTCGGGTCGCTCAACTGGCAGCGACCCTGGCCGAGCGCGGCGCGGCGTGCGTTCTGCACCGTCGACGGCCATCCCTGGCCTTCCGCGCGACCAGTGTCGATGCGTTGCGCAGCGGACGCCAGGTAGATTCCTGTCCGCTTCGAAAAGAAATGCAATCACACGATCTAAAGAAAGTGTGGTGTCCCGCAAGTCAGCCTGCGTTCGCCACTCATCGTAACGACAAGTTTCTTGCGGGACACCCCATCAGGACGGCGCCGAGGCGAGCAATGAGATGCCGCCCTCTTTCACGTAGAGGACGCAGCCTGCCGCGCTTGACGCGTGATGACTGCTGCCGATGGGGAATCGCAGCCAGGTGCCCGCGGTGTAGCTGCCCTGTTCGTCCGCAAAAGCGCCCTCGACCACGAACAGTTCCGCACCCCCGGGATACAAGCGTGCGCGCCACGTTGGACCCGGCGCCCAGCGCTCCAGTCGAACCGTGTCTGAAAACCCCGCTTGCTCGTAAAGGGGCTTCGCCAGAGTTCCGGCGTCCGCGCCGGGTTGCCACGCCATGGCAACAGTGTTGCGGACGACGTGCTCGCGACCGCGGCCCGGAAACTGCCGCAGCTTGACGAAAATCACGCAACCCTGGCGTGAAAACGGCGCGTGGCGAAACCCTTCAGGGTTGAGCAGGTACGTGCCGGTCGGCCAGTCACCATGCTCGTCGGAAAACGTCCCTTCGAGAACCAGGATCTCCTCGCCGTCCGGATGATCGTGTTGAAGAAACGTGGACTTGGCGTCGTAACGGACGACGGAGGTGACCTGCCCCGATTCCGCAGGTCCAACGAGGTGCAGCCGCTTGCGCCACACCGTACCGCTCGGGCTCGGCGCCCAGTCCATCGCGCGCGAGTCGACGGCAACGCGCACCGAGAGATCGCCGTTGATCGACTGAGTCATCATGAGTTCCGGCGGCGCGGTGTGCGCGGCGTCGTCGTTGATCCATGTCCGCTGCAAGTAGTTACAGACTACTCACGCCGAACATGAGTTCAAGTCTCGCCGTCTGCGTCACTGTCGGACGTACGCCGACCCCGTTCGGAACGACGCTCTCCGATGGTGGGCCGCCGGGTGATCGGCTCGCCCCGATCGGTCCCGCGTCGCGAACCGCCGCGGCGATCCGAATAGTGCCGATAGGTGCAATGACAATGCTCCGGCGACGGGCAGCATTCCAGCGGCAGGCGTGGCGCGTCTTTCGAGAGGAAACGATGGCCCTTGAGGAGGATCGCCGCCTCGCACGCGTGCCCCGACGGCACGATCACCACCGCATGCCATTCCTGAGTGCCGTTCCCTGAGGCCTTGGCGCGCACGCCGGGCTTGCGCGGCGATTCCGTGCGTTGATTGGTGGGATGTCGATCCGGCATGTCGCAGCCCCCTTGCTGCCTCCTGCCCGGCGCGATCGGCCTGAGCCTAAGCAAAATCCTACGCCCACCCGAATACGACAGATCGAGAACCGTGTTCAAGGCCGGAAGGTCCGAGAGCGAGCCGAGTGTGATGGGCACCACAATTTCACGTGCGCACGGCAGCCAATCGCAGTGCGCCGTGAGGGCGGCCTTAGGCCGTTCCGCCGACCGTAAGGGCGTCGACCTTTAGCGTGGGTTGACCGACCCCGACCGGCACGCTCTGACCTTCCTTGCCGCAGACGCCGACGCCTTCATCGAGCTCGAGATCGTTGCCGACCATGCTGACGCGCGTGAGTACGTCGGGTCCGTTGCCGACGAGCGTGGCGCCTTTGACCGGAGCCGTGACCTTGCCGTCCTCGATGAGATACGCCTCGCTGGCCGAAAACACGAATTTGCCGGAGGTGATATCGACCTGCCCGCCGCCGAAATTGACGGCGTACAGCCCTTTTCTGACGGAGCGAATGATTTCATCCGGATCATGCGGGCCGGCCAGCATGTAGGTGTTGGTCATGCGCGGCATGACGATATGCGCGAACGACTCACGGCGCCCGTTGCCCGTCGGCTCCATTCCCATCAGGCGCGCATTCAGCGTGTCCTGCAGGTAGCCTCTGAGCACCCCGCGCTCGATCAACGTCGTGCACCGGGTCGGTGTCCCTTCGTCGTCGATATTGAGCGACCCTCGCCGCCCGGCCAACGTGCCGTCGTCGACCACCGTGCACAGTTCTGAGGCGACGCGCTGACCGATGCGGTTGGTGAACGCGGAGGTGCCCTTGCGGTTGAAATCGCCCTCGAGTCCGTGGCCGATCGCCTCGTGCAGCAACACCCCGGGCCAACCCGGCCCAAGGACCACGGGCATCGTCCCTGCCGGCGCGGGCACCGCCTCGAGATTGACGAGCGCCTGACGCACGGCCTCACGTGCATGCGCGACCGCACGCTCGAAGGTGACGGCGTCGAGACCGAAGCGTCCACCGCCGCCGCTGAATCCCAGCTCGCGTCGCCCGTTCTGTTCCGCGATGACCGACACGTTGATCCGCACCAACGGCCGAACATCCGCGGCCATCACGCCATTGCTGTTGACCACGAGCACGACCTCGTGCAGAGCGCTCAACGATGCCATCACCTGCACGATGCGCGGATCCATCCTGCGCGTCTCGGCATCGATGCGCGACAGCAGGCTCACCTTGTCGGCATCGCTCATCGTCACCAGGGGATCGATCGGCAGATACAGCTGGTGACCGCTGCGTGCCGTCCAAGCCTGCACCGCATGCGTCGAGCCCTGGCGCGCGATGGCGCGCGCGGCACGCGATGCCTCTTCGAGCGCCGGCATCACGATTTCATCGGAGTAGGCGAAACCGGTTTTCTCGCCAGCGATGGCGCGCACGCCGACGCCCTGCTCGATGCTGTGGCTGCCTTCCTTGACGATGCCGTCCTCAAGCGACCAGGACTCCTCGCGTGCGAGCTGGAAATAGAGATCGGCGGTGTCGATCGCATGACCCATGAGCGTGCCGAGCACACGCGTCAGCCGGCCCTCGTCAAGACCTGATGGAGCCAGCAGGGCCCGTTGCGCGATCAGGAGCGGATTTTCGGTCGATGGGCTCACTGGAACACTCGATGCTCGAGAGTGGGAAAGCTGCGGCGCACTTCGACCTGGCTGTGGTGATCGAAGTCCGCGGTCACGACGCCCGGGCCCTGCGGCAGGCGCGACAGCACGCGTCCCCAGAAGTCCACCACCATCGTATCTCCATAGGTCTCGCGGCCGTTGGCATGCACACCCGTTTGTGCGGGCGCCATCATGAAACACAAGTTCTCGATCGCGCGCGCCCGGATCAGCGTCTCCCAGTGCGCGCGCCCGGTTGGTGCCGTAAATGCGGAGGGCAGACAGAACCATTGCGCGCCCTTGGCGGACAACTGACGAAACAGTTCCGGAAACCGCACGTCGTAGCACACCGCCAGACCCAGGCGGCCCGCCGGAGTGTCGACCACCGACGGCTCGCAACCCGGCATGATCGTCGCGGACTCACGATACTGTTCCGGATTGTCGGGAACTTTGACGTCGAACAGGTGAATCTTGTCGTAGCGCGCCCTTCGCTCTCCCTGGTCGTCGTAAACCAGGCACGCGGCGGCACTGCGGCCGCTCTCGGTCGTGCGCAGCGGAATCGTGCCACCGATGATCCAGAGCTTGAGTCGCCGCGCGGTGGCGGCTAGAAACGACTGGATCGGCCCATCGCCATCGGGTTCGCTGGCCTTGAGCTTGTCGGCTTCGCTCCATCCCATGATCGCGAAATTTTCCGGCAAGCCGGCGATCACCGCGCCGCGCGAGGCGGCCTCCTCGAGCAGCCGACCGGCACTTTCCAGATTGCCCGCGACCTCGGGGCCCGACGTCATCTGGATGGCCGCAATGATTGTCATGGTGTCGAATCCGTCTTGCGCTCGGCCGTGCGGACCGCGTTCTCCGCCTTCTTCTTCTCCGCTCCGTCGACCCGCTGCACGACGGGATTCTCCCACGTGCCGGTGATGTGATAGTACCCGCGCGCCATCCCCCTGAGCGGCTCCTTGAAGATCTGCGAGAACACCAGCAGCGCCGCGCCGACTACCGGACCGCCCGCGATCGTCCCCGCCACGGGCAGGGATTGGCCGAGACTCCCCGTCACCACGGCGGTCTGATCGTAGTCGCGCCGCTCTAGACCGGTGCGACCGACGATGCCGATTTCGGCTGCGGGGCCCTTGAGGAGCAGGTTTTCGGTGAACGCATCGCCCGACTTCAAGGTGAAATCCCCGCGAATGGTATCGAAGGCAAGCCCCTTGTCGGTGAAATCGGTGAAGTCGAGCGACAGCCGGCGTGGGAGCGCGGCGACGCTCATCAGGCCGAAGATCCGCCCGGCACCCGGTTGCACCGTGAGCAGCTGCCCGTCGTCAATCTGGATCGTCACGCTGCCATTCAGGCGTGCGAGAAAGTTACGGTTTGGCGCGCCCGGCCAGCTCACCGAGGCCGCGACGTTGCCGCGCTTGCCCGCGATGCTTTCGCCATAGCCCAGGTCGGTCATCGTCTGCAGCACATCGGTACTGTTGAGCTCGAGCTTCAGGCCGCTCACCTCGCCCTGTGGCGTGACCAGCCAGGACCCCGAGCCCTGCATCGCGAAGCTCGAGGATTGGCTCGAGAAAGAATCGAGATGCACGCCGTCAGCCGCGTGACTGATCTCGGCGCGCATGAACCCAAGGCGCCGGCCCCAGGCGGTGAACTCACCGATCGAGGCGCTGACGTCCGGCCATTGTCTTGGATCCGGCTCACGGTCCCCTTCCTCGTCTGCCGTTTCAGCCGCCACGAGGTGCAGTCGCGACATGTTGACGACGAGTGCCTCGGCGCCCTGCAGCTCATACGGCACCAGGACGATCCCGCGGGCTTGCGGCCCGTCCACACTGATCGACCAGGCGCGCTCGCCGGCGATCAGATTGCCGCTCAGGTTGGAGAAGTCGAAGCCGAACAGGCGGAACCGCTGCGCGGTGATGCTGGCGCTCTTCAGGTAATCGGACAGCGGCCGTTTCCCCGGCTTGTCCGGGCGCAAAGCGAGCCACTCCGACAGGTCGAGCTGATCGACTGTGCCGCGTAACTCGAGACCAGCGATCGCGGGCAAGCGCGCGTCCCCCTCGCCGAAGCGCACCGTTCCACGCTCGAATGCCCAGCCATCCGAACGACGCGCGAATCGCAGCTGCGAACGCACGTCGCTGCCATACGTGGCCTGAACCAGCGCCTCGTCGTCGTTCCGTGGCCATTGCACGTCGACGCGGATCGGCCGGGTCTCGTCCATGCTTTTAGCGAGCGGCAGCGGCAGACCCACGACTGTTCCACGGAGTGATGAATCGACGCGCAGCGTCATCGGTGGCTTTGGGGCTTCCGCAGGCGCCTGCGCATCGAGAGTCGGAATGCGTGCGGTGGCGCGCCAGTCGATGCGGCCGTCTAGCTTGGCGGTCGAGGGTGCGCCCATCGCCTGGGCCAGTGCCGCGCTCGGGCTGTTCGCTCTGACGCGCACGATGTTGTCGAACTTCCCGTCGCTCACCAGCGTCGGCGCAAGCTCGATATGGACGGGACCACCGAGATAGGTGCCAGTGAGGGCCGGGCTCATGACGCGCTTGTCTTCGACCCGCAGTGTGCCCCCCAGCCGTTCGATCACGTGCTCGCTGTCTTCGAGCGCGAGGCGCGCGCCGTCTATCCGCGTTGCGACGACGAAGTGCCGATCGGCGAGATGCTTGATGGGAAGCTGCAGGTCGACATCGGCGGCGACGGGGCCATCGCCGCGCAAGTGCATGAATGTCGCGCCGAGTGTCGCGCCGAGGGGACTCTTCTGCAGATATCCGAGCGCGGCGCCGACATCGCCGGCGAGCCGCGCCTTGATGGTCAGGTCCCCCTCCTTGAAATCGGCGAACTCCGCGGTGGCGGATTCGACGCGCAGGCCGTTGAGCGTAGCTCCCGTCACATGGCCGGTCACGCCCGTATTGTGGAACTCGACATCGAGCGCGGCATTTTCGAGTCGCGGCCAGTGATTCGCGTAGTTGAGCGTAAGCCCTTCCACCGGGCACGTGATGCGAAACTCCCCGCCGCCGTCGCGAAACGGAAAGCTCCTCGTCGGCCCGCTGAACACCAGCTCACCGCGCGCCGCCCTGCCCGCGATGAAGGCGCCATCGAGCCAGGCCAGCACCTTCTCCTTCAGCTTGTCGATCGGCAAATAGCGCCAGCCCTCGGCCAGAACGGCATCGCGAAAGCTGCTGCGGAGATTCAGGACTGGCGACGGTCCACCGTCGGGGATCGTCAGGTCGAGGTCACTGTCGGCGCTCGCATGTGCGTTCTGCAGCTTGAATTGCCGGCTGGTGAAGTGCCAGCCACCGGCATCTCGAGTCCACGCCACCCGGCCTTGCGCGAGGTCGGCAGACAACGGTGCGCGAAACTTCTGCGGCATCGTGAACAGCACCGTGCGTGAGTTGAGCGTCACGTGGCCGGATTTCGCGGTGCCCGCGAGCGCCCCGCTCAGTCCCCGAAGTCCAGGCGCCTTGCCCACCGGGTTGAAACCCAAGCCCACGAAATTCGCGCTTCCACTGATGTCAGGGTCGCTTTCGTCGCGGCGCGTGTAGCTTGCTGTCAGCGCCCGCACCTCGCCCGCGGGGCTCAGGGCGATCAGCCGGTCGCGCCACTCTGCGGCGGGCGCCAGGCCTGCGAGTGGCACGAGATTGTCGAGGCGAAGGAAGGACGCTTGCGCTTCGAATCGAGTCAGGCGCCTTTCATCGTGGTCCCACGTCGCAGAGAGATCAGACGCCGTCCACGCATGCGCATCGGTGCTCACCTCGAGGTCACGACCGGTCAACCGCCACTGCGAAGCCTCTCGCCGCAGGTCGAGATCGCCCGCGATGACCGGATAGCGCGTGGGCGTCGGCAATCCTGCCGTCCCCGGGACGAGCACCTCGGCGAGCTGCAGGCGCAGTTTCGCGGATTCAAGCTCGCGACCTGTAGCCGCCGCTTCAAGGCGAAGACTTCCATGCCCGCTCGTGGGCAAAGAGGCGAACGCCGTGAACTGCTCGCGCCACCCTGCCATCTCGATATCCCGCGCGCGCACCGCGATCTGCCAGGCGAGTTGCGCCGGTTCATCGAGAGCGCCGTGTGCCGAGCCCTCGATCTCCAGAGTCGAACCCATACCTTCCGGCAAGAGGATCTCGGCTTCGATTTCGAGATCGTTGCGGTCGCGCCGCGCCGTCATGTCCACGGCGCTCAGAATGACATCGTGGAACTCACCCTTAAGATCGGTCAGGGTGAGCCTCGCATTCTCGATGTCGAGTCGCCCGGTCGGCAGATCGTCCGCGGTCAGTCTCCGCTGGCCGTTGCGCGAGTCGAGCGCAGCCTGACCCTCGAGCTCGATGCGTCCGTCGAGTGTTCGCACCAGCCCGATCTCGGGTTCGATCAGCCGCAGGCGCCCTGCGAGCAGCTCTGCCTGGAACAGCACCCGCCACAGATCGACGCCGATGCTCGCGGCGCGTGATTCGGCCAGCAGCGGACCACCCTCGGGGGCATACACCTCGACCGCGGTGATGTAGATCTCCGGCCCGAATATGCGCCAGCGCGCGTCGAGGTCGCGAAAACGCACGTCGAGGCGCGTCGTTTCGTTGACCCAGGCCTGAATCTGATCGCGGTAGTCGGGCACGTGCGTCAGCAGCACGCGCAGCGTGCCGAGCGCCAGCGCGAGCAGGATCACCAAGATCGCGGAGATCCCGGCGAGCCAGCGCACCACGCGACGCACCCGCGTGGCGCGTTCGGGCGGCGCGGATGATCCACTGCTGCTTGAGGGCTGTCCCGTCACTACATCAACACCACGTCGAACTGATCCACCGTGTAGAGTGCTTCCGTCTGCAGCCGAATGGGCTTGCCCGTCAGCACTTCGAGCTCCACGAGCGCGGCCGACTCCTCATCGAGCAACATCTCGATCACGTCCTGGTGCGCGAGCACCATCAGCTGCTTGAACTCGAATTGCCGGTGCTGGCGCAGGATCTCGCGGAAGATGCTGTAGCAGACGGTTTCGGGCGTCTTGACGAAGCCCCGGCTCTGGCAGGTAGGACAAGGCCCGCACAGCAGATGTTCCAGGCTTTCGCGCGTGCGCTTGCGGGTCATTTCCACCAGGCCGAGCGGCGAGACGCTCGAGATGTGGGTTTTGGCGTGGTCAGCCTCCAGGTATTTCTCCAGCGCGTTGATGACCTGGCGCCGATGCTCCTCCTCTTCCATGTCGATGAAGTCGATGATGATGATGCCGCCGAGGTTGCGCAGCCTCAGCTGCCTTCCGATGGCGAGCGCCGCCTCCAGATTGGTGCGAAAGATGGTCTCCTCGAGATTGCGGTGACCGACGTAGGCGCCGGTGTTGACGTCGATGGTCGTCATCGCCTCGGTCTGATCGATGATCAGATAGCCGCCCGACTTGAGCTGCACCTTGCAGTCGAGCGCTTTCTCGATCTCCTCCTCGATGTTGCGCAGGTCGAACAGCAGGCGCGGCTGTGAATACAGCTCGATCTTGGCGGTGCACTCCGGCATGAAATGGCGCGCGAACTCGAGCATGCGTTCGTGAGCGGCCGGCGAATCGACGTATACGCGTTCCACGGTGCCATTGAGCAGGTCGCGCAGGACACGGACGGGCAGCGGCAGGTCCTCGTGCACGAGGTTCCCGGCCGGCGTCGCCAGTCCCTTTTCGCGCACTACATCCCAGAGGCGCTTGAGGAACAGCATGTCGGCGCGCAGGGCTTCGGGCGTGGCGCCATCGGCCGCCGTGCGCACGATGTAGCCGCCGGGCTCTTCTGTCAGCGCATGCAGCGTCATCGCCTCGCGCAGCCGGCGCCGTTCTTCTTCATCTTCGATTCGCGCCGAAACACCCGTGCCTCGGCCCGCCGGCATGTACACCAGGTAGCGCGACGGTATCGAAATGAACGTCGTCAGGCGCGCGCCCTTGGTGCCGAGCGGATCCTTGAGCACCTGGACCAGCACTTCGTCGCCTTCGGCCACCAGCCCGCGAATGTTCACATCGTCGAGAGTCTCGAGACCCTCGGTTTCAGCCGTCTGGCGCATCATGTCCGAGGCGTGCAGGAACGCCGTGCGCTCGAGGCCTATGTCGATGAAGGCGGCCTGCATGCCGGGCAGCACCCGCGACACTTTGCCCTTGTAGATGTTGCCGGTGAGACCGCGACGGCTGGCGCGCTCGATGAACACCTCCTGCAACACGCCGTTCTCGACCACTGCCGCGCGCGATTCACGCGGCGTCACGTTGACGAGAATCTCCGCTGTCATCACGACTCGTGTCTGTGCATCCATGTTGCGATTCCCGCCCGTACCAAGAGCTCAGCGGTCTCAAACAGCGGCAGTCCCATGACTCCCGAGTAGCTGCCCTCGAGCGACGCAATGAACACCGCGGCGTAGCCCTGAATGGCATAGGCCCCGGCTTTGTCGCGCGGCTCACCGGTGCTCCAATATCGCTCTGCCTCGTCTGGGCGAACCGCGCGGAACGTCACGCGGCTCACATTCACTCGCGAGTCGAGACCGCGCGAGTTCCGCAGCACCACCGCCGTGAGCACCTCGTGCGTGCGTGCCGACAGCTTTTCGAGCATCGCCAGCGCATCGGCGCGATCACGCGGCTTGCCGAGGATCGCCTCACCGACGACCACGACGGTATCGGCAGCCAGCACCGGACCGGGTTTCTCGCGCGCGTTGAGCGCCCAGGCAATCTCGGCCTTGGCACGCGCCAGCCGCAACACGTAATCGCGCGCGGACTCGCCAGGTTGACGCGATTCGTCCACTGTGACCGGTCGCAGCTCGTGGGGCACACCGATCTGGTCGAGTAGCTCGCGGCGGCGGGGCGACGCGGAGGCGAGATAGAGAATTTCGGACGCCATGACCGCGTGATGATATTTCCTGCCGAACCAAAGGGTTAAGCGTCTCTGCCCGAAACCGGTGTAACCGTTGCAGGATAACATCCTGAACGGGCATCAATGAATGAGATGTGAACAGACCACCGGCCACCGCGAACGGCGGGAGCACTTCCAGAGGAGCGGCGGCGCGGCCGGCGCCGGCGTGTGACTCAGCGCTTTTGACCGAAGAGCTTGGACCAGAGCGAGCTGTTGGTCGGCAGCCGGCGAATGGCGCTTTCGGACAGGATGACCTGGCGAGCTTCCTCGACCAGTTCGTCTCCGAGGGACTTCGGTCGGGACGCCTTGTTCTTCGGCGGTTTGGGTTGCTTGCCCGGCTTGGTGGGCTTCGTCAGCAGATCCGCCAGGCGCCGCGATGGAACTTCCACTGTCCGTGTCTCGAGGACGATGGTTTCGCTCGTCTCGTGCTTCTGTTTCCGGTCGGCGCGGCCGTTCATCGACTGGGTATCCGGGCTCGACTGGGCGCGCCGATCCACGAATCGCTCGTGCTCGGCAACGCTGATGCGTCTGATCTCAGCCGACTCGAAGAACGTTTTCAGATATCCAGCCACGACGTTGGCCGACACCTCCTCCGAAAAAAAGCCGAGTCGCAGGCTGTGCAGGACTTTGCCCTCGTCGAGTCCGTCCACAGTGTACAGGCGATACTCATCGAATATATCGAGATGCGGCATCTGGTGGAGATCGACCGGCTGCGCCGAGACCGCCAGCTGGACGACGAACCACTTCGATTGCGCGTCGTCATTGAGTTCAAGCGGAGTGAGCGCGCGCAGTGTCTGCGTGCCGTCGAGGTCGCCGAGCGGGCTGTCTGGCACGATGACCGGCGGCTTGATGGCTGCTGCCGCAGATAATGCCGCCTTCGCTTGGGCTTTGGCTTTGGCCGCCGCTTCTGCTTTGGCCTGCGCTTCGGCTTCTGCCTTGGCCTTCGCCAGAGCTTCCGCCCTGGCCCGCGCTTCGGCTTCTGCCTTGGCCTTCGCCTGAGCTTCCGCCCTCGCCTGCGCTTCCGCTTCGGCCTTGGCCTTCGCCTGAGCTTCCGCCCTGGCCCGCGCTTCGGCTTCCGCCTTGGCCTTTGCCTGCGCTTCCACCCGGGCCCTTGCTTCAGCATTGGCCTTGGCCTGCGCCTTCGCCTTGGCTTCAGCTTCTGCTTTTTTCGCGTCCGCTTCTGCCTTGGCTCTCGCCCTGGTTTCCGCTTCCGCCTTGGCTTCGGCCTTTGCCCTCGCCTCGGCCTCGGCTTTGGCCTTGGCCTCGGCGGCAATCCTGGCCCTCGCCTCCGCCTCCGCTTTGGCGCGCGCTTCAGCTTCCGCTTTCGCTCTGGCCTCCGCCTCAGCCTTCGCTCGCGCCTCCGCTTCTGCTCTCGACCGCGCTTCCGCTTCTGCCCTGGCGCGTGCTTCGGCCTCAGCTCGGGCACGAGCTTCTGCCTCGGCTCTCGCTCGTGCTTCGGCCTCTGCTCTGGCTTCGGCTTCTGCCCGGGCCCGGGCTTCCGCTTCGATTCTGGCGCGAGCTTCCGCTTCAACCTTGGCGCGAATCTCTGCTTCGACTCTGGCGCGGGCTTCCGCCTCCGCACGGACTCGCGCATCAGCCGCGGCTCGAGCCCTGACCTCAGCTTCCGCCTTGGCTTTGGTTTCCGCTTCGACCTGGGCGCGAATGTCCGCCTCCACCCGGGCGCGCGCTTCTGCTTCTGCCTTGGCCGTCGCTTCGGCTTCCATCGCGGCTTCGATTGCCGCGGCGATCAGTTCACTCTGGCCTGGCAAGGATGGCGTCGATTCCGCAGGAGCTTGCACCAATTCTTCAGGCGCTGCGGGCTGCTCGTTGAAGATGCGTGCGATTGCCTGCAGATCGATCGGAATCTCGACCGACGATTCGATGTCCGCGGCCAGTGCTTCCGCTGCAGCGGTAGCCAGTACGCCCTCCCCGGGCGAGCGACTCATCTCGACGATCGTATCGACGAAGTCCAGGTCGATCGGTACCTCTTCGGGTCGCCGGTTCTTGCCCGTCGATGATGGCGCGCTGGCAGGCTCTACACGTGCAGGTTGTACGAACTGCTCGGCGTGAAGCTTTGCTTGGGGCGCACTTTCGGCGAGCGCGGTCGCCGGCGACTGCGGTGGCGTGGGACCGGTCTCGAGTTCCGGAGCGTGCTCCAGCGGCTGGGTCAGCAGGGCGAGCGCTCTGCGGGCGGTATCGTCCAACTCCTCGGTACGCAGCGGCCTGGCGGCTGCGGGCGCCGGGTGCTCCGGCTTTGTGGGGCTGGTTTCAAAAATCCGACTGACGAGGTGCAGATCGATCGCAACTTCTTCCGTTCGTTGACTCTCGATCGCGGAGGCCACTGCTTTCGAAACGGCAGCGGGCGTCGCCGGTTCGGGCCGTGCGGGGGCGGGAGAACGCGACTGGCCGTTTCCCTTCGTCGCCTTCGGCACCGGAGTGGGGGTTGGCGGTGCCGGGCGCCGGACACGGGCCTGCCTGGCCTGTGGTGCTGATTGATTCGTCGGGCCTGGGGGCTGCGCCTTGCGCGGTTTCGATTCAGACGCGGGCTTGAGCGCCGCAAGAAGGATCGACTCGACGTCAAACGGCTCCTCATCGGGGACGGCGCTCCCGCGTCCGGCCGACGAAGGCGTCGACCCATTCCCGGAACCGATTGACCTCGAGTGCTGCAGGTGACCGCCGTGGTCTTTCCTCAGGTCGCGTTTCTTGCCGATCTTGCGCGGCGTGTCGGCGCGGATTCGATGACGGCCCGTGGCGCTGGTCTGGGAGCTCGAGCCGTTGGCGTGCGTCTCAGCGCGGCGGGTCTGTGAGCTCGTCCGCGAACTCTTGGCGGCGGATGTCAGGTCATCCTTGCTGGCATTGGTGGGAAAGGCGCTGGGATAACGGGCGCGCAGCGCGGCCACAGCCTGTTCGACGTCTGCCGGTGTCTTGAAGAAGCCGAGGCGGAGCCGGAATCGTTGCCGCCCATCTTCCTTGGCAGACAGCTGATACACGCGGAAGCGCTCGAAGCCAGGGACGCCGTTGGACGGGACGCCGATCGGCGCGGTGGACGCGCTCAGATTGATGACGAACGGGCCCGGCCCGTCGAGACGCGGAGTCTCGGCCGGTGCGGCCAGCAGATCATCAATCGTGAGATGCCAGAGGTCCCCGGCGGACCGCCCGCTCATTCCTGTCCTCCCAGTGGCTCGTCACCCACCCACACGCCTGTCGACAAAAGCCTCGCGCCAATGAGGCTTCATGAAACCCTGAGGTTTCGATAAGGATTTCGCGCGAGAGGAGTGGAGGAATTCTCTGTGTTGCGGGAGATCAGGGCAAGCTGCCGCGTCGCTTGTCGCCGACAACCCTGTCGCAGATTTGACAGGATGTCGGTCAAGCGCGCGAGGTTATGTCACACCGCCGCGGTGATACGGATGTCCCTTGAGAATGCTCATCGCCCGGTAGAGCTGTTCGACGACGACAATGCGAACCAGTGCGTGCGGCAGGGTCAGCGGTGACAACGACCAATGCAGGTCGCTGCGCTTGCGGCACTCCGCGGCGAGCCCATCCGGGCCACCGATCAGGAGCGCGACGTCACGCCCGTCCTGAAGCCGCTGACCCAGCCACTTTGCAAGTTCGTCGGTGCTGAAGGACTTACCGCGGACTTCTAAGGCTACGACGTATTCGTCCGGGTGAATGGCGATCAGCATGCGCCGCCCTTCGTCCGCTACCGCACGTGCTTCGACGCCGCCGCTGCGCTTGCCGAGGGTGAGCTCTTCGATCTCCAGGCGGAATTCGGGGCCGAGCCGCCTGACATAGTCGGCGATTCCCGCTTCGACCCAGCCCGGCATGCGCGTGCCGACGGCAAGCAACCGGATACGCATTCAGGAAGACCTCTTGGATCAGGCGTCGCGCATGGGCACGCGGGCATCCCAGAGTTTTTCGAGTCCGTAGAACTCGCGGATCCGCGGCAGCATGATGTGCACCAGCACGTCGGGAAGATCCACGAGGACCCACTCGCCGTCGCGTTCACCCTCGATGCCGAAGGGACGGAAGCCCGCCGCTTTCGCTTTTTCGATCACCCGATCCGCCACCGAGCGCACGTGCCGGTCGGAGGTGCCCGAGGCAATCACCATCGTGTCGGTGATGTCGGTCAGCGGGCGGACATCGAGCACCTTGATGTTCGCCGCTTTCATGTCTTCAAGCGCCTCGACCACGACCGCCTTGAGAGAACGCCGCAATGCCTTGCGCGGGCGCTTGAGAGTGGATGCTGTCATGCCGGTGTGTTGCCTCCTTTGGTGATGTAGCACTTGCTGTCGAGAATGATCTTGCGGACGCTGTCCGGCATCAGGAAACGCGGATCGCGCCCGGCGGCAACGAGACTGCGCACCTCGGTCGAGGAAATCTCGAGCTGCGTCACTGCATGAATGTAGATGCAGCCGGCGCGCGACTCGTGCAGGTCGCCGATGCGCCCGGTGCCGCGATCGACGAGCAGCTCACCGAGCGGTCCCATGCCCGGCGCGCGCCATCCGGGCCGATGCGCGACCACGACGTGCGCGAGCTGCAGCAGCTCGCGCCATTGGTACCACTTGGGCAGGCCGAGGAACGCATCCATGCCGACGATGAGACAGAGCGACCGATCGGGATGTTCCGCGCGCAAGGTGGCGAGCGTATCGACGGAGTATGACGGCCCTTCGCGACGGATCTCGCGATCGTCGACGAGGAATCCGTGCTGACCTCCGGTCGCGGCCTCGACCATCTGCAACCTGAGGTCCGCACTGGCAAGCGGCGATTCGCGATGCGGTGGATTGCCCGCGGGCATGAAACGGACTTCGGTCAGTCTGAGCGCTTGCAGGAGCTCGAAAGCAGTTCGAAGGTGGCCGTAGTGGATGGGGTCAAATGTGCCGCCGAAGATCCCGATCGGATTCATACGGGCGTTAACCTGCCCGAAGTCATCTTGCAATGCAAAGACCGCCCCTAGCAGGTTGTTGAAAAAGGCTGTCCCTGCCTTTTTCAAC
>DATBVX010000216.1:0-8575 GCA_036515135.1 Steroidobacteraceae bacterium | reverse complement strand
AGAAAAAGCCGCTCGACTCGTTGATGTTGCCGATGACCTCCTCGATCGCGCGCACCGATTGCTCGAGCACTTCGAGGCCCTGGGGCTCCAGGCCCAGCTTGCTCTCGAACACCTTGCGCATGTAGCGATTGAGCGGCTCGGCGATCTTGATGCCCTGGCGGGCCTCGGCCATCTTCGAACTGCCGCTGAGCGTATGACACGCGCGGTAGACCGCCTCGCTCACCATCCACGGTGGCGGAAGGTTCGCGCAGCGCTTGATGAAGTCACGTAGGGTCGCGAGATGCCCCGCGGATTCGCGGCTGTAGATATCGTGTAGTACGGGGTCCATCGCCGGCTGCGCCGGCGAGGTAGGGCGTGGGGCCTCCCTCGCCGCAGCGGGCGCCGCCGGTGCGCGTCGCGGAACCGAATCGGAGAATGTTTCAGTGCTCAGCGCCAGGTCCTCGGGCGCGGTAGGAGTCGCCGCAGCCTGATCCGGCTCGCGGCCCTCGGCATAAGCATTCGCACGACTCATGATCGCAGCGACATCGAGCTCTGGCGCCTGGCCGCTTTCGAGCTGCTCCACCAACTGCGGCACTGCACGCACCGATTCCCGCAGCAACGACATCATCCCTGGCGTGCGGATCAAGGTCTTGGCGATGACACGGTTGAGCAGATTCTCGATCGACCACGCGAACTCGCCAAGCAGCATCGCCCCCACCATGCGACCGCTTCCCTTGAGCGTGTGGAACGAGCGGCGCACGCTGACGAGCGCTTCGGTATCCGACGGGTTCTGATCCCACAGCTGGAACTGGCGATCGATCGAGACGACTTCCTCCTTCGCCTCCTCGATGAAGAGCTCCAGGAATTCGGGATCAATCTTGCGCGACTCGGACGTCGCGAGCACGGGGTGAGACGCCGCGTGTTGCACGGCTGCGTCCGTCGCTTCGGTGTCCAGAGCAGGCGCGCGCGCGGCGGGCGCCGAAGCAGCGGGTCTGACGCTGTCGACCGCAATCGTGCGGGCGTGTACACGCGATTCCGGCGGAAGTCCGCTTGGAACGACGCTGGTCTGGAGGTCGGTTACTGCCCTCAGGCACGCTTGCGCGTTGTCGAGCATGTACCACGGATCGCTGCGCCCGCTTTGCACCGTCTCCATGTAGTACTCGATGCTGACGATCGCATCGGCGAATCGATCGAGCCGGTCAGGCGGCGGCTTCACACCCGGCGTGAGCATGTCCTGCATCAGGTTCGCGATGCTTTCGACGATCTCGACGGCGCGCGCCTTGCCGAGCATCAGCAGTCCCGCGGTGATCCCGCGCAGCAGCTGCGGCACCGCGTCGAGGCTCTGCGATTCATCGGGCTTCTGCACCGCGAGCGTGATGGCGTCCTTGATGCGCGCGAGGTTGACGATGCATTCGCGCATCACCGCTTCGGTCACCTGGCGGTAGTCGGTGTCGGGGCCGATCTCGACGTCGCTCTCCGGCTCTCCCTGGATAGCCGGTGGCGCGGTGGGCAGGATGAGGCGCACCAGCTGCTCGTCGAGGCTGTCTTCGACGCTGATCAGGGTCGCGGCCATCTGCACCAGCGCCGAGTCCGTGACCGGCGCTCCCTGCGACAGGATTGCCTGCAGCTGCTGAGTCTCGTTCTGCACGCGGGTGCGCAGCCCTCCGAGACCGAGCACACCCAGCGTGTCGCTGATCTTTCGCAGCAGCTCCAGTTGCGGCGCCAGCTCGTCCACCTGCGTGCCGCCCTTGCGCACGAAGATGTCGAGCACGTCTTTTACTTTCGACAGGTCTTCTTTGATTGCCGCGCCAACCGTGCGCATCAGCTTGACGCTGGGAGCCGACAGGCTCTCGCGTTCGTGCTCGACCGAGTCATCGACCGGCAGCAGTTCGCCGAGTTTGAACGAGGCGCGTACCGCCATCACGCGCGCTCCGCGGCTGGTGGCGCGCGCGACGTAGTAGAGAAGATTGTTGAGCAGATCGAGCGGCGGGTTCTCGCCGTAGCGCGCCTCGCCCAGGTCGTAGAGCCGCTTGATCTCGCGGTCGGCCAGACCCATCAGCCGCTTGATCGTCGCCCCTTCGGTGAGTCCCTGCTCGCGCAAGGCTTCGAGCACCGCGCCCACGGCCCACCACAGCTGGAAGACCGCCTGCGTCTTGGCGACCTGCTCGAGCTTTTCGGAAACGCGCGCCAGTATTTCCAGGTTCTGCGCGACGCGCTCGCCGCGAATCCAGCCCAGCAGTCCCACCTGGAAGCGCGTGCGGAGCCGGCGGGCCCATTGCACCAGGGTGAGCGGCGGCTCGCCGCTGCGTGGCGGCGACGGGGCCGCCTGCTGGTCCGACTTCAGATTCAGGAGCAGCAGCGTACCCTCGGACAGCAGCGAGCTGCCGCGCACGGCACGCAGGTCATTCAGCAAGGGCAACAGCACCAGCGCCAGGTCGCGACCACCGCTCAGCACACGCTCGAGATACGCGGGCAGTTGCACCATTGCGCGCATCAGCGCGTCGAGACCCTCGGCCTGGTTCTTGTCGGTGCCGGCCGTGGCACTGAGATAGCGCGTGACCTGCTCCATCTCCTCCGCGAGCAACGCCGCTCCGTACACTTCGACCATGCGCAGCACGCCGTGCGCCTGGTGCAGGTGCGCCGCGCATTGATCCAGCAGCTTGGTAGTTTCGGGATGCTCGGCGTAGTTCTCGAGCGCCACCCGCGCCTCGTTGAGCGTCGCGCTGAGCTCCTTGCTCACGACGTGCAACGTTTGCGATGAGACTTCGGTCATCTCGTTACCGATCCTGTGCGTCGCGTGCAGGGCGTGCAAGGCTGCTCACGCCTGGCCGTCAGGCGTTGACGGTCGCCTTCCGCATCTCACCCGTCGTCGCCGCATCGACGGGCGCGCGCGCAGCTGCCGGCTTGGGTGCGGTGACGGGAGCTGCGGCGGGCGGCGTGTAGTGGGGCAGACGGAAGCCGGAAACGGATTTGCGCAGCTGCGCCGAGAGCTCGGCCAGCTTGCCAATCGCCTGCGAAGCGGCGCTGGTGCTGTCCGCCGTCTGGGAGCTGATCTCGCGCAGGACCTGCATGTTGCGCGAAATATTGCCCGCCGCGGAGGCCTGGCCGCGCGAGCTGGCCGAGATGTTCTGCACCAGGCTCGCGATCTGATTCGACACCTGCTCGATCTCCTCGAGCGCTGCACCGGCGTTCTCCGCCAACAGCGCGCCGCCCACCACGTCGGTAGTGCTGCGTTCCATCGAGACGACGGCCTCGTTGGTGTCGGTCTGAATGGTGCGAACCAGCACCTCGATCTGCTTGGTAGCGTTGGCGGCGCGCTCCGCGAGCCGCTGCACTTCGTCGGCCACGACGGCGAATCCGCGCCCGGCTTCGCCGGCCATCGACGCCTGGATCGAGGCATTGAGCGCCAGGATGTTGGTCTGCTCGGCGATGTCGTTGATCAGCTCGACGATGTTGCCAATCTCCTGCGAGCTCTCGCCCAGCCGTTTGATGCGCTTCGAGGTCTCCTGGATGGTCTCACGAATCGCGTTCATGCCGTCGATCGTCCGGCGCACGGCGTCACCGCCCTTGTGCGCGATGTCCACCGAGTGGCGCGCGACGTCCGAGGCACGCTCCGCGTTGTTCGAGACCTCTTCGGTGGAACCCGCCATCGCGCCGATCGATTCGGTCGCCGAGGCAATCTGCTTCGACTGGGCGCCGCTGGCCTTGGCGAGATGTACCGACAACGCCTGGCTCTGCTTGGCTGCGCCATCCAGCTGGATCGCCGAGACGTTGATCGTCGCCACCAGTTCGCGCAGCGCCTCGATGGCGTAGTTGATCGAGTCGGCGATGGCACCCGTGATGTCCTCGGTCACCGTGGCCTGCACCGTGAGATCACCATCGGCCAGGCTGCTGAGTTCGTCCAGCAACCGCAAGATCGCTTCCTGATTGCGTTCGTTCTGTTTCTGGTGCGTTTCGGCCGCACGGCGGATGTTGGCCGCGGCAATGTAGATTCCGGCAACGATCACCAGCAGTAGCAGCGCGGCGCCGATCAGCACCAGCGGCACGGTACGGCTCAAGAAGTTCGCGCCTTCGCCGCTCACTACGGGAGTCAGATCGCCGGTCAGGCTCGCCAGCGCATCCGCGGCGATCGCCATCTCGCTGGCCGCCTTCTGCGCCGCGACCAGCGACTGTGTGGCCGACACCGCCTCAAGCACGCGTTCATTGAGTTGACCGTAGAGCTCCTGAACAGCGCGCAAGCGTTGCTCGGCATCGGCTCCGGTGACCCGTTGCACGCCAAGCCCGCTATCCTCGCCGGCGAGGCCCTTGAGGATCTGGCCCAGGTAATCGGTGCTGTCCGCCACGCGCTGTGCGATCGCCGGCGCGTCGCCCACGCCCGCGGCCAGCGCCTCGAGATCCTGCTGGACCCGCTGGAGATTGAGCTCGAAGCGCTCCAGGTGGCGCGCGAACGCCTCCAGCCGGTTGCCCAGCACGCTGGAGAGATTGCCGAGCTCTGCGAGCAGACGCGGAGTCAGCTCCCGCGCTTCCGCTGCCGACTTGTTGACGATATCGGCCGCTTCGCGACCTTCGAGGACGACCGCCGCCGCATCGGTGAGCTGCGTCCAGCGCTCATCGCCCGCCGTCTTGGGGTCGGTGCCCGCCAGATTTGAAAGCGCGGACTGCAGCTGTTTGCGCCCGCTGTCGAGTGCCTTGAATGCCGCCGCGTCGCCCTTGAGAGCCATCTGAGCCTTGAGCGGCAGGCTCTGCGAGAGACTAGCGAGGCGCGTCGCCGCCGGAGGACCGCTGATCGAGCCGGCGAATCGATCGCCGAACAGCACGCCCGCTGCCGCCAGCAGCAGGCACACGAACGCCAGGGCCATCAATACCGGCAACAGGCGCAAGCCGTGCAGCTTTGGAGTTGGACTATTGGCCATTTCTTAAGATCTTCCGACTCGCTCGGACCCCCGCTCGCGCGTCCGTCAGGACGCTGCCTGCAGAAAACTCGGACTTTCGACCAGGTTGCGCAGGCTCAACACCGGCCACACTTCGTTGCCACGCCGAAACGCGCCGGCCAAGTAGCGATCCACGCGCACCACGGTCGGCGGCACTTCGGCGGAAAACTCGCGGTCGGCGAAGCGCCGGAAGCCCAGCACTTCATCGACCATCAGGCCCGCCGGGACCTCGCGGTGATTTACCACCAGCACCCGCGCATTACGGCCGGGCTGGGTGACCCCGCTGCCCAGATACTGGCGCAGATCGAGGATCGGCAGTAATTGCCCGCGCACGTTCGCAAGCCCTTTGACCCAGCTGCGCGCCCCCGGAATGCGCGTGATCGCCGTGGGAAGCCCGAGCACCTCGCGGGTTTCCTCGCGCGCGACTAAGTAAACCTCCCCCGACATTCGAAACGCCACGCCGACCCACTCCCTGTCCGGTCCCGTATCGCGTCCCTGCTCCGCCGCACCGGCGCGACTGCGTCGCTCGAGCTCCAGAAGCAGCTCAAACGGTCGATCTCGTAATGTGCGCAGCGGTGCGGGTGACTCCATATCAGGCAGCGAGCACCGCTTGCGCCTTCTCGACCAGCCTGGCAGGCGTTACCGGCTTGACGAGATAGTCCACGGCGCCCTGGCGCAAACCCCAGATCCGGTCGGTCTCCTGTCCCTTGGTCGTCACCATGATGATCGGGATGGTGCGCGTGACAGGATCGTTGGCCAGCGTGCGCGTGGCCTGGAAACCGTTCACTCCCGGCATCACGACGTCCATGAAGATGAGGTCCGGGCGCATTTCCTTAGCCTTGCGGATGCCCTCGGCGCCGTTCTCGGCCGCCGCGGTCTGAAAGCCGTGCCGTTCGAGGGCTTTCTGCATCACGTGCACCTCGGTCGGCGAGTCATCCACAATCAGTATCAGGGCCATTTGCAAGCCTCCGGTTCCCCCGTTCACTTGCCGACGTGATTCTCGATGGCGTTCAAGAGCTCGTCCTTGGTAAACGGCTTGGTCAGATAGTGCTCCGAGCCCACGATGCGTCCGCGCGCGCGGTCGAACAATCCGTCCTTGCTCGAAAGCATGATGACCGGGATCGACTTGAACACCTTGTTGTGCTTGATCAGCGAACAGGTCTGGTAGCCATCGAGACGCGGCATCATGATGTCCACGAACACGATGTCGGGCTGGTGGTCGGCGATCTTGGAGAGGGCGTCGAAGCCATCAATGGCCGTATACACCTCGCAGCCCTCCTTGCTCAGCAGCGTTTCAGCGGTGCGACGAATCGTCTTGCTGTCATCGATGACCAGCACCTTGAGCCCGCTGAGCTTCGACTTGCCGTCCACCACGCGCCATTTCTCCCTGTGAGCCGCCGCAACGAGGACGCGTTTTAACATATCGGTTTCGCCTCCGCTAATGCGCACAGTTCACAATTTAGAGGCGGGTTGGCAGCGTGACGGAGATCACAAATGGAAGGCGTCGGGTATCGGGCTCCGGGCCTCAGCAGGAAGGGGGCCCAAGGGTCGGGCGTCAGGCCTGAAGCCTTTCTTCTTGAAGCCGGGGTAGTATCCCCGTCGCCGCACCCGGACGGCGTGAATTGAGGAGAGCGGACGAATGGCGGATCGCGTGCGTCTCGCCGTGGTCATGGATCCGATCGGGAGCATCAAGCCCGCCAAGGACAGCACGCTGGCGATGCTCCTTGCGGCCCAGGCGCGCGGTTGGGAGCTGCATTACCTGGAGCTGCGCGATGCCTGGCTGCGCGACGGCGACGCCTGGGGACGCGCCGCCCCGGTTACGGTCCGCAACGACCCCGGGGATTGGTTCACGCTCGGTGAGCGGCGCGTGGAGCGCCTGGCGACCTTCGACGTCATCCTGATGCGCAAGGACCCGCCATTCGACACCGAATACATCTACAGCACCTATATATTGGAGCGCGCCGAGCTGCAGGGCGCCCTGGTGGTCAATCGCCCCCAGGGCCTCAGGGACATGAACGAGAAGGTGTTCACCGCCTGGTTTCCGGATTGCTGTGCTCCGACACTGATATCCCGCGACATGGCCGACATGGCCGCCTTTCTCGCCGAGCACGGCAAGATTGTCGTCAAGCCGCTGCACGGGATGGGTGGCCGCTCGATTTTCGTGCTCGAGAACGGCGACAAGAACACCAACGTCGTGTTCGAAACGCTCACCGAGTACGGCCAGCGTTACGCGATAGTGCAACGCTACCTGCCGGAAATCGTCACGCGCGGCGATGCACGGGTATTGCTGATCGACGGCGAGCCGGTGCCGTATGCGCTGGCGAGGATCCCATCGGCTGCCGACAACCGCGGCAACCTCGCCGCCGGCGCGCGCGGCGAGGGGCGGCCGTTGACGGACCGCGACCGATGGCTCTCGAGCCGCATCGGTCAGGCGATGCGCGAGCGCGGCATGCTGTTCGTAGGGCTGGACGTGATCGGCGATTTCGTCACCGAGATCAACGTGACGAGCCCCACCGGGATCCGCGAGCTCGACAGGGAGTTCAAGCTGGATATCGGTGCGTTGCTGATGGACGCCATTACGCGGCGGCTGGGACGTCGATGAACGCGCCTACCGGGGCAAGTGCAGCACTGACCTCAACCGCCCCCGTGGACGTCAGTCTCTCCAAAGAAGGCATCGCGCCGGTCAAGGATCGGCTGATGACGACCCTTTTCCTGGCGGGGCTGTTTCACGGCATCGTGATCCTCGGCGTTTCGTTCAGCGTGCAAGGCCTCGCCAATCGCGACTCGTTGCCCACGCTCGAGGTCCTGCTCGTCAGCAATCGCCTGCCCGAATCCGCCGAAAACCCCGACGCTGACTACCTCTCCCAGCGCAGCCAGCAGGGTTCGGGCAATACCACCAGCCAGCGCCGCCCCGAGAGCCCGCAATCATCGCTGGTTCCGATCGACAACCCGGGGACCCCGCAGGGACAGGCTCTCACGAGCCAGCAGGCGGGCCGCGAGCGGGCCAATGCCGAAGTGCTCGCCTCGAGCGGCCGCGCGAACCACACGGTGCGCTTCACGGATGCCGCTGCGGAAGACAGCGGCTCACCGCAGACGCCATTGCTGTTGCGCGCAGGGCCGGTGTCGCCATTGCCGTCGGTCGACGACAGTGAACAGCTGGTGCTCAAGGGCCGCGGCGCTCGCGAGCTCGTTATCACACCCAACACGCGTGAGTCGGACGTCGCCGTGTATCTGGACGCCTGGAAACGCAAGGTGGAGCGCGTCGGAACACTTAACTTTCCGCTCGAGGCCCGCCGTGACGGGCTCTCCGGCAGCCCGGTCCTGGAAGTCGCGGTACGTGCCAATGGCGAGATGGAAGACATCGTCGTCCGCAAGAGCAGTGGGCACGCCGAGCTCGATCAGGCGGCGCTGGCGATCCTGAAGCTCGCGACCCCTTTCGATCCCTTCCCCTCGGAACTGCGGCAGCGCCACGACGTGTTGCGGTTTGCCTACGAGTGGCAGTTCCTGGCCGGGGAGCTGGTGCAGTCGACGGTGCGCGCGACTGCATCGCCCTAGAGCGCCCTCACCCCAACCCTCTCCCGCAAGCGGGAGAGGGAGTGGAGCGCTCACCCCAGCCTTTCCCGCAAGCGGGAGAGGGAGTGGAGCCCTCACCCCAACCCTCTCCC
>DATBVX010000215.1:0-7814 GCA_036515135.1 Steroidobacteraceae bacterium | reverse complement strand
CGATCCTGCGCGGCCTTGAGGGCGAGCTCCGCGGCCTGCATCTGGGCATTGGCGGCGCTCAGCTGCTCGCGAGCGGAGAGGAAATCGAGATAGGCGCGGCGCACGTCGAGGCCGACACCGTTGCGAAGCGTATCGAGCGCGATGTGGGCGTTCTCGGCGTCGAGCTCCGCCCGCCGGATGGCCGCGCTCGTGTTGCCGCGATCAAAGAGCGGAAACGTCAGCGCGAGGTTTACCGACCCGCCGCGGCGCTGGTCGAACTGGTCCAGGAGATCGAAGTCGGACGCGCTGGTGTAGTTCGTGCCGTAACTGGCGCCGAGCGAAACGGTCGGCCAGCGACTGGATTTGGCGACGCGGATGGTCTGTTCGGCGGCCTTGAGGCGTTCCGACTCCGCCACCAGATCGGCGCGCTGCGCGTAGGCGCTGTCGAGCATCGACTCGAGCGCCGGGGCATCGCGCACCGCGGCCGCATCGTACGGCAGCGGCTCGAACTGGTAGACGGCCGCGGGATCGAGCTGCAGCGTTTCCATGAGGCTGACTTCGGCGAGCTGCGCGGTGCGCTCGGCTTCGACAACGGCGAGGCGTGCGCTCGCGACGCTGGCCTGCTGCTGATAGAGATCCGCAATGGTGCGCGCGCCTGCATTCACGTAGCTCGTGATCTGCTGCTCGAGCGTGCTCTCGGCGGAAAGGCTCTCGCGCCGGACGCGAAGCTGCTCCTGTGTCTGCAGCAGAAGGAGGAAATTCGATGCCACCGTGAAGACGACGGTCTCGCGCGTGCGCTGCAGATCCAAATGGCTCGCCTGCTCGCTCAAGCGCGCCTCGCGCAGGCTCGCGGTGTTGCCGAAGCCATCGAACAGCGTGACGCTCGAGGAGAGCCCCAGGTTCACGGTATCGGTCGAGGTGTCGATCACGCGGCCTTCCGCTTCGTTGAAATTGCGCCCGTAGCTTTGTGCCGCGCGCGAGGTGAGCGCGAGATCGGGATAGAACTGTCCGCGCGCCTGATCGACCGCGACCCCACTCGCCCGCGTCGCGACGTCCGCTTGCCGTAGCGTGCTGTTCTGTTCGAGGGCGATGCGCAACGCCTGTTCGAAGGTGATGATGCGCGCGTCCGCGGCCGAGGCCGGCCTGAACGCGAGCGACGATGCGACGACAATCAGCGCGAGGAGAGGAGTTCGCTCATTCATAACGAAGGGCCTGGATGGGATCGAGGGACGCGGCACGCCGCGCGGGATAGAAGCCAAAGAAGACGCCGACGGCCGCCGAGAAACCGACCGCGATCAGCACCGTCCCGGGCGGCGTCTCGGTGCTCCAGCCGGTGAGATGCCCGAGCAGCGCCGCGCCCGAATACCCGACCGCGACGCCGATGAGTCCGCCCAGAACGCTGATCACGACGCTCTCGACCAGAAACTGCGTGAGCACGTCGGAGCCACGCGCGCCGATCGCGAGGCGAATGCCGATCTCGCGGGTGCGCTCGGTCACCGAGACCAGCATGATGTTCATGATGCCGATGCCGCCGACCAGCAACGAGATCGAGGCGATCGCCGCGAGCAGCCACGACATGACCTTGGTGGTGCTCGAGGCCGTCTCCGTGAGCTCGTCCTGGTTGCGGATCGTGAAGTCATCGTCGTCGTCCGCGCCCAAGCGGTGTGATTCGCGCATGATGGCGCGGATCTCCTCCTGCGCTGCCGGAATCTCCGCGGGCGAGTAGGTGCTCACGAGGATCTGCCCGATTCGCTGCCAGCCGCTCAAGCGAGTCTGCGCGGTGGTGTACGGCACGACGATCACGTCGTCCTGATCGGCGCCGCCCGCGGTCTGGCCTTTCTGCGCCAGCACGCCGACGATGGTGAAAGGGACGTTACGCAGCTGGATCTGTTGCCCGATGGCGTCCCCGGAGGAATAAAGGTTGGTCGCGACCGTGTTGCCGAGCAGCGCCACTTTGCGCATGGCGCGAATGTCGGCGTCGCTGAAGAGCGCGCCGTCCGCGGCTTGCCAGTCGCGGATGGTGAAATAGTCCATGTCGACGCCATTGATGAACGTGCGCCAATTGCCCTCACCGCCGATCGCCTGCGCGCGCGAGAAGATGACCGGGGAGACGGCCGCGAACAGCAAGCCCTCGCGCTTCAGCTTTTCCGCGTCTTCGATCGTCAGGCGATTGAACGTACCGGCGCCCTGGCTCACCCCGCCCTGCTGGCTGGTGCCCGGCATGATGATGACCATGTTGGTGCCCAGGTTCCGGATCTGCTCCGCAATGCGCGATTGCGCGCCCTGCCCCACCGCCATCATGACGATGACGGCCGCCACGCCGATGACGATGCCGAGCATGGTGAGGAGCGTCCTCATCTTGTTCTTGAGGATGCTGTCCACCGCGAGCTTGACGAGCGTCGAGCGTCTCATGCGGTCTCTGCAAGCTCGGGCGGCGCCATCGCTTCGAGATCGTCTGCGGCTCGGCGGCGGGACTTCACCGGCTCGTCGCGGATGATGCGGCCGTCGCGCAACTCCACGATTCGTTTGGCGCAAGAGGCGATGTCCGCTTCGTGGGTCACGATCAGCATCGTGATGCCCTGGTCGTTCAGCACCTGAAAGAGCGCCATGATGCCGAGCGAAGTGTGGCTATCGAGATTGCCCGTGGGTTCATCGGCCAGGAGCACCGTGGGTTCAGTGACCAGAGCGCGCGCGATCGCGACCCGCTGCTGCTGGCCACCGGACAATTCGCTCGTTTGATGATTCAGGCGGTCGCCGAGCCCCACGCGTTCGAGTGCCAGTGTCGCGAGCGCGAGAGTGTCGCGGCGGCGGCCGCTGCGGTCGTAGAGCAATGGCAGCTCGACGTTCTCGAGCGCGGAAGTGCGCGGCAGCAGGTTGAATCCCTGGAACACGAACCCGAGCTTCTGGTTGCGCAGATCAGCCAACGCGTTGCGAGCGAGATCGTTGACACGAACGCCGTCGAGAATGTACTGGCCCGAGGTCGGAACGTCGAGACAGCCGATGATGTTCATGAGCGTGGACTTTCCGGACCCCGAGGCGCCGACGATGGCGATCATTTCGCCGCGCGTGACCTTGAGATCCACGCCGCGCAAAGCGTGCACCTCGGTCTTCCCGGTGCGGTACACCTTGGTGACGCGTTCGACGTGGATCAGGCTCATCGTCAGAAAGGCGGTCCCCCGGGACCCATCGGCGCCGTCGCCTGGAACGGATTGGAGGTGGTGCTCGTCTGCGAGCTCTGGGTGACGCCGACGATCACCTGCGTGCCCTCGCGAAATGCATTGGTCTCGATCTGCGTGCGCTGTCCGTCCGTGAGTCCGGTGCGCACCCGAGTCAGTGCAAGTTTCCCGTTCTCGTCCAGATACCAGAGTATGGAACCGTTGGCCGGCCGGCGCCCCGTGCCATTGCTTCGCGAGGTCGCATCCGCCATGCCTCCGGTGCCTGTCCCGAGAGCCTGGCCCAGTCCGCGATCATTGCCGGTCGCTTGCTCCGCGCCCCGCGCGGCGCGGATTTCGGTGTACATCGCCTCGCTCGGCCGTATGCGGAGCGCGGCGTTCGGCACCATCAGCACGGCCGATGCGAAGCCCGTGATGAATTCCACCGTCGCGGTCATGCCTGGAAGAAGCTTTCCCTCCGGGTTCTGAACGGCGACTACGACGGTGTAGTTGACGACGTTTTCCTGCGTGGTCGATTGCAGGCGCACCTGTTGCACGGTTCCCGGAAATGTCTCATCGGGATACGCCTGCACGGAGAAACGCACCGGTTGGTCGGTGCGGATCATGCCGATGTCGCTTTCGTCCACGGACGCCAGGATCTGCATGCGGGAGAGATCGTTGGCGATGAGGAAGAGCTGCGGCGTTGCCA
Source organism: Steroidobacteraceae bacterium (assembly GCA_036515135.1). Classification (GTDB taxonomy): domain Bacteria; phylum Pseudomonadota; class Gammaproteobacteria; order Steroidobacterales; family Steroidobacteraceae; genus DATBVX01. The sequence continues at coordinate 3,974 of DATBVX010000215.1, read as the reverse complement.
GGCTCGCCGCCACAGTTTGCCCCACATCCACGTTGCGCTCCACGACGACGCCGTCGATCGGCGCGTAGATAGAGGTGTAGGCCAGGTTTTTGCGGGCGCGGTCGAGCGTGACTTGTGCTGACTTGACGTTCGCGCGCGCCACCGCGAAGGCGTATTTCGCGCTATTGAACTCGATTTCGGTGAGCACTTTCTGCTCGAACAGTTGCTGGTTGCGCTGGTACTCGCGCTCCGCCTGCTCGATCTCGGCCTGGCTGCGCTCAAGACCCGCCTGCGCGTCGCGCACCGCCTGTTCCTGCAGCGTCGGGTCGATACGCGCGATCAACTGGCCCTGCTTCACGTGATCGTTGAAGTCGACCAGGATGGTCTGGATCTGGCCGGACACCTGCGTGCCGACCTGCACGGTCGTGACCGCGCTCAGCTTGCCGGTGGCCGAAACGATGGCCTCGAGATCACCGCGTTCGACCGTCGCGAGTCGAAAGGGCGACGCTTCCTCCTTGGCGCTGCGCTGATAGAGCCAGAAGCCGCCGGCCGCGAGCAGCACGATGGCTGCGGCAATGGAGAGGAGCCGCGTCCTGTTCATGTTGGTCATGCTATCGATTTGCCGCTGCCTGATGGTGCCGTTCTTGCGTCCCTGCGTGCGTTCCAAAATGTAACCTGGTGTTATTCAGCGCCGGTTCCTGTTTTTTTGCGCGCAGGCCGAAGTGTGCCGCGAAGCCCAGACCACCGCCATCGGAGAGCGTTCAGCTGGGGCGGAGCGAGGCGGTCGAGGCTTGGATGGGCGTGGGAGAGGGAAGTTCGGACCGAGAACCCTCAACCCAACCCTCTCCCGCCAGCGGGAGAGGGAGAAGAGAGTCGGATCAGCTTGCTGCGGATTGTTCGACGCGAAATCCGCTGTCGCGCCAGGCTTTCATGCCGCCATCGAGCGCCACTGCGCGCAAGAAACCGAGCTGGCGCAAGGTCGCTGCTGCCAGGGTGGAGATCTTTCCGAACTCGCAATAGACGACAATGCGCGCGGTGGGATCGGGGAGCTCGTCATTGACCCTGAGTTCCAGCTGGCCGCGCGGTAAGTGGCGCGCAAACGGAATGTGCCCGGCGTCGTAAGCCTCCTTCTCGCGCACGTCGAGGACCACCAGATCGCCGGCGTTTGCAACGAGGCGTGCATCCAATTCGGCCAGCGCCATGAAGGGGACCGCTGCTGAGGCTTCGGACAGGAGCTGGGTGACAGTCTTTCCGCCGCTCATGTTGGTGCGCAACGCTTCGGTGATGTGCGTCGGTGCGGTGAGATTCAACTGTCGCATCATCGCCGTGAAGCCCGCGCGGTCCCGCTCCTGTAGCCGCGGGTTTTCGCTGAGTTCTGTGGCGATGGTGGAATGGCTGCGACCCTTGTAGTCGTGGGCCGGATAGACCTTGAGTGCCGCGTCCAGCTGCAACACCTTGTTGAACAGGCTATCGAACAGAGCGTCCGGATCCCCGGTGGGGAGATCCGTGCGGCCGGTGGCCCCGATGAGCAGCGTATCGCCCGTGAATACACGATCTTCAGTTACGAGACACATGGAATCGCGGGTATGTCCGGGCGTGTGGATTGCCCGCACGCGCAGCTGGCCGATCGCCAGCATGTCGCCGTCGTCGAGCCGCATGGTGGCGAAAGGCGCCGGACTTTCGCGATGCATGACCACCGGAACGCCGAGCATTTCTCCGAGCTGTCGGGCCGCCGAGAAATGATCCGCGTGGGTATGAGTGTCGATGACGAAGCGAATGCGCAGGCCGTCGCGTGTCGCGAGGGTCTGATAGCGATCGATCTGGCGGATTTCCGGATCGATCAGCGCCGCCGCGCAGGTTTCACCGCAGCCGATGAGATAGGACTGGCAGCCGCCGGTGACAACTTGCTCGAAGATCATGGCCTCGCTCCACGCTGACGCGTCATCGTGGACGATTGGGTGGGCGCGGAGCAAGTGAAGACCCTTACCCCGGCCCTCTCCCGCAAGCGGGAGAGGGGGAAAGATAAGGACCCTCAGCCCAGCCCTCTCCCGCAAGCGGGAGAGGGGGGTGGACCCTTACCGCGGTTGCGGGACGATGCGCAGATACGGCTTTGGTGCCTTCCAGCCGTTCGGGTAGATCTTCTTGGCCTCTTCGTCCGTGACGGAGCCCGCGATGATCACGTCCTGGCCCTGTTTCCAGTTCACGGGCGTCGCCACGCGGTGCTTGGCCGTCAGTTGAATCGAATCGATCACGCGCAGCACTTCGTCGAAGTTGCGGCCGGTGGTCATCGGGTAGGCGATGATCAATCTGATCTTCTTGTCTGGGCCAATCACGAGCACGTTGCGCACCGTCTGATTGTCCGCTGGCGTGCGCCCCGCCGAGGTGCCCGACGTCTCGGCCGGCAGCATCCCGTAGAGCTTGGACACCTTGAGATCGGGATCGCCGATGAGCGGATAGTTGGGCGCTTTGCCCTGGGTCTCCTCTATGTCGGCCATCCAGCGCGCGTGGTCGGCGACCGGGTCGACGCTCAGGCCGATGACCTTGACGTTGCGCTCGTCGAACTGCGGCTTGAGCTTCGCCATGTAGCCGAGCTCGGTCGTACAGACGGGCGTGAAGTCCTTCGGATGCGAGAACAGCACGGCCCAGGAATTGCCGATCCAGTCGTGGAAGCGAATGCGGCCTTCGGTGGTGTCGGCCTCAAAATCCGGTGCGGTATCGCCAATGCGCAGAGTCATAACCCACCTCCATCTCCATTCGGGGCGCAAGAGTGTAGTGCACGCATGGGACCCTGGTTATTACGTTTGGTTCGCCCAGTCGTGCTCGGGGCTATGGTGCGCTTGACCTGCGTATCTCTCAAGGTCGCCCGGAGCTCTCTCCCCGGCTGACGCCACCCGCGATCAAGTGGGCCGTGCGTAGCGGCTCCGGCACATTGCTGTGGCGCACATGCCGGCGAAGCGCGCTGGTTGCCGCCTCGACGGATAGGCCGGCGCGTTGCACGAACAGTCCGTCAATTTCCTCCAGGGGGCCCGTGCGCTCAATGAGTTGCCACTTGCGCTTGCCTCCTCGCACTCGGCTTAGCAACGCGGAGCGGATCGCCGCCAGGTTCGGCCGCCGCCGAACGACCACCAGGACCGGCCGAGCGAGCGTCTCGGAGAGCGTATGGATGTCGACCACGTTGAAGCCCGCGAAGGCGATGCCTTGCAGGAACACGGCATCGATCTGCGGATAGAAGCGTGACCGCCGGATGCAAGCCGAAAGCCGCGCAGTGGCGTTCGCGCCGTCGCGGCGCACCCGGCACGAGAGCACGCCGTCGAGGCGCTCGCCGGCGAAAACTGCACCGACGACCAGAACATCGCCGCGATGATCGGGCGAAAACGGCGCGTCGTCGAATCCGACCACGTGCGACCACCGAGCGTATTTGCGCTTCACGGAACCGCCTGGGTGCTGCCCTTCAAAGGGGAGTCTAATAGTATTGAGGCACGCTCCGACTTCCACCGCCTCAAACGGGCCAGATTGCCCCTTAATGAAGCTGCGCCTCCTCTCAGACGTTCATCTCGAGTTCGACCCGTGGACGCCACCGCCTGCAGAGGTCGACGCGGTGGTCCTCGCGGGTGACATTGCCCCCGGCTGCGCCGGGCTCACGTGGGCGCGTGAGCAATTTCCCGATACGCCAATCATCTACGTGTTCGGCAATCATGAATTCTATGACCAACACTTCGAGGCGCTGACGGAGCGCGCCCGCGCAGAGGCCGCGCGCCTTGGAATTCACCTGCTCGAGTGCGACGAAGCCGTCATCGGCGGAGTGCGGATTCTCGGCTGTACTCTGTGGACGGACTTTCGGTGGGATGGGCCCGGCAAAGCGGCGCAAATCCGCGCGAAGCTTGCTGCCAGGCACGCAATGAACGACTTTCGGCTGATTCGTCGCGCGGGCGGACTCTTCAGCCCCGACGATGCGCAGAATCTTCACGAACAGGCCCGGCGCTGGCTCGAAGCCC
>DATBVX010000214.1:0-15169 GCA_036515135.1 Steroidobacteraceae bacterium | reverse complement strand
CACCAGCCGATCGACTTCCGCGCGCGTGTTGTAGAACGCGAGTGAGGCGCGTGCCGTGGCGGGAACCTGGAAGAAGTCCATCACCGGCATGGCGCAGTGATGACCGGTGCGGATCGCGATGCCGACGCTGTCGAGAATCGTCCCGATGTCATGCGGGTGGATACCGTCCATAACGAACGACAGCACGGCAGCTTTCTCGCGTGCGGTGCCGATGAGCCGCAGCCCGCGAACGCCTGCCAGCCTCTGCGTCGCGTAGTCGAGCAATTCGCGCTCGTATGCGGCGATCCGCTCCAGTCCCAGTGCCTCGAGATAGTCGATCGCGGCCCCGAGTCCCACTGTGCCCGCGATGTTTGGGGTGCCGGCCTCGAACTTGTGCGGCAGGGAGTTAAAGCTCGTACCATCAAAACTGACCTTGAGGATCATGTCGCCGCCGCCCTGCCAGGGAGGCATTTCCTCCAGCAATGCCTCACGCCCGTACAGGACGCCGATGCCGGTCGGCGCGTACAGCTTGTGGCCGGAGAAGGCATAGAAATCGCACTCGAGCTCGCGCACGTCGACACGCAGGTGCGGCACGGCCTGAGCCGCGTCGAGCAGCACCGGCACGCCGCGTGCGTGAGCCAGTTTGATGATTTCGCGCACTGGCAGGATCGTGCCGAGCGCGTTGGAGACATGGGCGATGGCGACGAGGCGTGTCCGCGGAGACAGCAGCGCCTCGATGGCTGGCAGTTCCACCTCACCCGAATGATTGATGGGCGCGACCTTGAGACGGGCGCCCGTCTGCTCGCACAGCAGCTGCCACGGCACGATGTTCGAGTGGTGCTCGAGCCAGGTGATCAGGATCTCGTCACCGGGCCCGAGACGCGGTCGCGCATAGCTCTGCGCGACCAGGTTGATTGCCTCGGTCGTTCCACGAACGAAAATGATCTCGCGCGTGGACGCGGCATTGATGAAGCGGCGCACGCTCTCGCGCGTCGATTCATAGGCTTCCGTTGCCCGTTGGCTCAGCGTATGCACGCCGCGGTGCACGTTGGCGTGGATCTCGGCGTAGTAGTGAGCCTCAGCGTCGATCACCACCTGCGGATGCTGCGCGGATGCGGCATTGTCGAGGTAGGCGAGCGGATAGCCATTCACCTCGCGCTGGAGAATGGGGAAATCGCCCCGGATGCGCTCGACATCGAACACAGCCGGGGCTATCGTCGTGCGAACGGAAGCAGCGCGGGTATTCACACCAGGTCACCGAGTTGTTGTGAGCGGGGCAGCGCCCGGGCGATCCGGCGCTCGAGCTCGAGGCGCAGAGCCGCGGATTGCACGTGCGCCAGCGCGTCGGCGAGAAACGCCCTGATCAGCAGTGCGCGCGCAGTCGCGGCATCGAGGCCGCGCGACAAGAGATAGAAGAGAATGTTTGGATCGAGGCGGCCGGTGGTCGCGCCGTGGCTGCACTTGACGTCATCGGTGAGGATCTCGAGCTGCGGGCGCGCGTACATCTCGGCCTGCTCGGACAACAATAGCGTCCGGCTCGACTGCTGCGATTCGCTCTTTGCCGCACCCGGATGTACGACGATCCGTCCGTTGAACACGCCGCGGCTGCGATCGCTCGCGATGCCGCGAAAGCGCTCGGTGCTGCAAGTGTGTCCGGCCCGGTGCTCGATGACGCTGTGGATCTCGAGATGCTCGCGCTGATCGGCGAGCACCAGGCTGTTGGCCTCGACCGTGCTGTCTCGACCCAGAAGCGCGGCGTGCAGGCTGGCACGGCTGTGGAGACCGCTGATCAACACCCGGTACTGTGACAGCCGGCTCGTTGCCGACGCTTGCGCGAAAATGCTGTTCAGGACCACGCTGCGCTGGCTGCCCTCGATCAGGAGGACGTGCTCGAGCTCCGCGCCTTCGTCGAGGCGGATATCGGTGACGCCGTTGCTCAGCGTCTCGTCCCCGCCGACGCCGACATGATGCTCGATGATCCTGAGCCGCGCGCCAGTGCCCGCATCGACCACGAGTCGCGGGTGACAGGAACGACCTGAACCGGAGGAGAGAAAGAGGAGATACAGCGCCGCCGCGCTTGTACCTGGCGAAACACTGACGGTGGCGCCATCGGCGAGGAATGCGAGGTTCAGCAGGGCCAGCCGATCGTCGGCGCTGTCATCGGCGATCGTGATTCGATCGAGAAGCTCGCGCGGGCGGCGCGAGAGTGCTTCGGCCAGCGGCTGGCAGCGCAGACCGGTGTCAGCGGCAAGAGCGTCCGACAACGAGGGCATCAGGCGCCCGTTCGCGAACACCAGAGTGTGCACGTCATCGAGAACGAGACGACTCGACTCAACGGTATCGGTCGCCAGCGGCACGGGACCTGGATCTGGTATCTCCAGCAATCGCTTCTCGAGCAGCCGCAGGGGAGAATACTTCCAGCTCTCGTCGCGCTGCGTCGGCATTCCCAGCTTTGAGAAACGCGCCAACGCTTCGGCGCGCCGTGCGCGCCACCCCGCACCGCCCGGCAAGGTAGTCGCGAAGCGGGCGTGTGCCTGCGCGAACGCCAGCAGCTGATCGGACCTGGACGCCGCGACGGTCATGCGACGGGGGCCTCGGCACGCACCCAGTCGTAGCCGCGACGCTCGAGCTCGAGCGCGAGATTGCGATCGCCGCTCAAGAGTATCCGTCCGTCGGTGAGCACGTGCACGCGATCGGGAACGATGTGCTCGAGCAGCCGTTGATAGTGGGTGACCAGGAGAATCGAGCGCTCCGGCCCGCGCAGCGATTCGATTCCTCGCGCCACGACCTTGAGCGCATCGATGTCGAGCCCCGAGTCGGTTTCGTCGAGGATCGCGAGCGCGGGCTCCAGCACGAGCATCTGCAGGATCTCGTTGCGTTTCTTCTCGCCGCCCGAGAAGCCCTCGTTGACGCCGCGGTTGAGAAACGACTCGTCCATGTGCATCAGCTTCATCTTCTCGCGCACCACCGCGAGAAAATCGAAGGCATCGACCTCGGGCAAGCCACGCGCCCGGCGCTGGGCATTGAGCGCGGCCTTGAGCAGGTAGACGTTGTTGACGCCCGGGATCTCCACCGGGTACTGAAAGCCGAGAAACACGCCAGCCCGGGCGCGTTCCTCAGCGGGCATGGCGAGCAGGTCGCGGCCGCGGAACGTCACCTCGCCGCTCAGAATGGTGTAGTCGCTGCGTCCCGCGAGAACCTGCGCCAGCGTGCTCTTGCCGGAGCCGTTGGGCCCCATGATGGCATGCACCTCGCCCGTGGGAAGGTCGAGGTCGAGTCCCTTGAGAACCGTCTTGCCGCCGGCGGCGACCGTGAGATTGCTGATCCTGAGCATTCTAGGTTTCCTTCAACCGACCGCACCTTCCAGGCTCACGCTCAGGAGGTTCTGCGCTTCCACCGCGAACTCCATCGGCAGCTCTTTGAAGACGTGTTTGCAGAAACCGCTGACGATCATGTTGACCGCGTCTTCTTCGCTCAGGCCCCGCTGCAGGCAATAGAAGAGCTGGTCGTCGCCGATGCGCGATGTGGTCGCCTCGTGCTCCGCAGTGGCGCTGGCATTGCGGACCTCGACGTACGGGAAAGTGTGCGCGCCACACTGCGTACCCATGAGCAGGGAATCGCACTGAGTGAAGTTGCGCGCATTTGCCGCGCTTGGCAGGATCTTCACCAGGCCGCGATAGGTGTTCTGCCCGTGGCCCGCCGAGATTCCCTTGGAGACGATGGTGCTGCGGGTGTTGCGGCCGATGTGGATCATCTTGGTGCCGGTATCGGCCTGCTGGTAGTTGTTGGCGACTGCGACCGAATAGAACTCGCCGATCGAATTCTCCCCGGTGAGCACGCAGCTGGGGTATTTCCAGGTGATCGCGGAACCCGTTTCCACCTGCGTCCACGAGATGCGCGCATTGCGCCCGCGGCACTCGCCGCGCTTGGTGACAAAGTTGTAGATGCCACCACGGCCCTGCTCGTCGCCCGGATACCAGTTCTGCACCGTCGAGTACTTGATCTGTGCATCGTCGAGCGCGATCAGCTCGACCACTGCGGCATGCAGCTGGTTCTCATCGCGCTGCGGGGCGGTGCAATTGTGAACCGCGAATCCCTTGACCAAGTAGGAATGCGGCTCCGTCGCAGTCTCGAAGTTATAGACGAAACCATCGTATGGCTGTCGAGATGTTGCGCGGACGGGCACCAGAAAGTAGCCGTCGCGTCGAATGGCGCGTCGGCTGCGAGTATTTTCGGCGTAAAAGAGCAGGTATCTCGTGCTGTGGTGAATGACGCGGCCGTCCTTCATCCGTTCGTTGAACGCCTGCCAGACGTTGATGTAGGCAAAAATACCTCGACGGGCGAGCATTTCCTGGAGTTGGAACGAGAGGGTGCGTGACACCGTCACCGCACGCACACGAGTCAGCCTGCCATCGCGGGAAACGCTACCGTCGCCGCGATAGTACGCGTCCGTCGCCAGGCGCTGCCGATGCGGCGGGAGGTCCATGACCTCCTTGCTGAAGCGCTTGCCATGCGCATATTTGCCGCCGTGTTTTTCCATCGCGGCACACAGTTCGCGTGAATACACAACGAGATACACGCCATGCCGCTTCTTGTCGTGAGCGCGCGAGGGCCGCTTGCCAACGCACCGCTCCACCAGCGTCGTGATCTCGTCGGCGACATCAGGCTCGTGGTCCCCCAAGCTCCACTCGACTGCGTCGTATCCGTTGAATCGTGTGACACAGCCCTCTGCCACATAAAAGCCGAGCAGGCGCAGGAAGTCGTCGCTCAGGGAAGCGTCATCCCGCTCCACCTTGTTGATGGGAAATACCAGCAGGTCGCCCGCAGCAAGCTCACCGGCCGGCACAAATTCCGGCTCAGCGCCGGCAAGTCGACTGGCATCGATGTCCGGCCAGCATCCCATTTTCCGCAGAGAACCTCGGACGCGCTCGCGGCGAATCGCCAGCACGGGGTGCTCCGGCGTCACGTGAAAGCGATTGCCTGGGCTGCGTGGCGTGATTTCGATGAGATCGCCCCGGTATGGGCGCCGCATGATCTTGCCAACCTCTGCTTCCTCACCGCGATCGTTCAAGACTATGTCGTGGATTGCGACATCGCGAACGCAGCGCAGCTCGTCGCCGTACGAGACTTCCTCCCACGACGGTAGGCAACCCTCGAGATAGCTTACGTACGCACCGTCATCGGCGATGATTAAAGTGCGCTCGAACTGTCCCGTCTTCGCGGCATTGATGCGGAAGTACGTCGAGAGCTCCATCGGGCAACGCACGCCCTTCGGGACGTACACGAACGATCCATCCGTGAAGACGGCCGAGTTGAGCGTCGCGAAAAAATTGTCGGTGTAGGGGACCACCGTGCCCAGGTATTGCTCGACCAGCGCCGGATGCGACTGCACGGCCTCGGAGAACGGGCAGAAGATCACGCCGGCCTGCTGCAGGCGTTCCTTGAAGGTCGTCGCCACCGACACGCTGTCGAACACGGCATCGACTGCCACGCCGGCCAGCCGGGCGCGCTCGTGCAAGGGGATGCCGAGCTTTTCGTAGGTTTCGAGCAGCTTGGGGTCCACTTCGTCGAGACTCGTCGGCCCATCCGCCTTCGACTTGGGTGCGGAGTAGTAGGAGATCGCCTGGTAGTCGATCGGGTTGTAATGCACTCGCGCCCAATGCGGCTCGCGCAGGGTGAGCCAATGGCGGAAGGCCTTGAGGCGCCATTCGAGCAGGAACGCCGGCTCCTGCTTCTTGCGCGAGATGAGCCGGATCACGTCTTCATCGAGTCCGGGCGGTACCGTGTCGGCCTCGATATCCGTGACGAAGCCGTGGCGGTACTTCTGGCCGACGAGCGATTCGAGATCAGACGACTGCGGGGACATGGTCAGCGTTCCGGTCGCGGCATCGGTCGCGGCCCGCGGAGTTCCACGCCGAGATCCGGCACCCGCACGGACGCCGATTCGAGCCCCGCGAGTTGTGCCAGCGTAATGTCGTTCAGTGCGCGGCGAATTCCGGCATTGACCCGCTGCCAGGCCTTGCCCACGCGACACACAGATTCGATTCCGCAATGACTGTCCTTGCCACTGCACTCGGTAATGGCGACGGGACCCTCGAGGGCATCAAGAATGGTGGCGGCGCTGATCGCCGACGGGGAACGCGTCAGCTGATAGCCACCATGAGGGCCGCGGGTCGACGTGACCAGCCCCGCGCGCTGCAGTTCCTTGAGCAGCTTGCTCACGGTTGGCTGCGCGAGACGCGTGTGCTCGGCGACCTCTGCAGCCGCATGCAGCCGCTCCGGCGCGTTGGCCAGATATGCGAGGATGACGGTCGCATAGTCCGTCAGCTTGCTGAATCGCAGCACGGCGTTTTCCCTCCTCTCCAATTGGGACTAGTTTAGTCCTGTAAGGCCTGGACGTGAAGGGAGGGCCTGAAAGGCGGGGGCAAGGGCCGGTGTCTTCTGCTATCCTTCTGCGCCCTTCGGAGGGCCCACGCGGGTGGATCGACCCCGGGCCCGGCCCGCGAACTCAGATGGAGGAATCAGGCATGACGGCGACCGAGCTGGACACCATTGCGCGCGCCATGGTGGCCAAAGACAAGGGGATTCTCGCGGCGGATGAATCGAGCGGCACGATCAAGAAGCGCTTCGACAAGATCAAGATCGAGTCCACCGAGGAGAATCGTCGCACCTATCGGGAGCTGCTGTTCACGACGCCTGGGGCGTCCGACTACATCAGCGGAGTGATCCTTTACGACGAAACCATCCGGCAGAAGACCCGCGACGGAGTGCCATTCGCCGAGTACCTGACGCGCAACGGCATGATCCCGGGCATCAAGGTCGATCTGGGGGCCAAGCCCCTGGCGGGCTTCCCGGGGGAAACCATCACGGAAGGGCTCGACGGCCTGCGCGAAAGGTTGGCCGAGTACCGCAAGCTGGGGGCGAAATTCGCCAAGTGGCGCGCGGTCATCGACATCGCTGCCGGGATCCCGACGCGATTCTGTATCGAAGCGAATGCACACGCACTGGCCCGCTACGCGGCGTTGTGCCAGGAGGCCGGCATCGTTCCGATCGTTGAACCGGAAGTCCTGATGGACGGCGCGCACACCATCGAACGCTGCGAGGAGGTTACGGATGACTCACTGGAGGCGGTGTTTGCCCAGCTTTACGCACATCGCATTCGCTTCGAGGGCATGGTGCTCAAGCCCAACATGGTGATCTCAGGGATGAAATGCCCGACCCGCGCCGGCGCTGAACAGGTGGCGGAGGCGACCGTCCGCTGCCTGAAGCGCCACGTGCCCGCAGCGGTTCCCGGCATCGCGTTCCTGTCAGGCGGCCAGGGCGCGGAAGAGGCGACCGAGCACCTGAGCCTGATGAATCAGCTTGGACCGGTGCCGTGGGAGCTCTCGTTCAGCTATGGCCGTGCCCTTCAGGCTCCGGCGCTCGATGCCTGGCGCGGCCAGACCGGCAACTTCGCGGCCGGGCAGAAGGCATTGTTCAAGCGGGCGAAGCTCAACGGTCTGGCACGATCGGGCCGTTACGTCGCCGGGCTCGAGAGCGCCGCCGCCTGAGCTGCCCAACACTGATGGCGCCCAACGCGCACGCCGCTCCGGAGGCGAACGGCGTTGCCGGAAGCGATGACATTGTCGCTGTTCGCGACCTGCACTATGCCACCAGCGGCCGCGAGATCTTCAAGGGACTCGATATCCGCATTCGCCGCGGGCTGGTCACCGCAATCATGGGCCCGAGCGGCACCGGCAAGACGACGCTGCTCAGACTGATCACCCGGCAGGTGGAGCCGGATCGCGGCAGCATCATCGTCGACGGACGGGACCTCGGGCGCCTGAATCGCACGCAGCTCTACGCCCTGCGTCAACGCATGGGCATGTTGTTCCAGAACGGCGCGCTGCTCACCGATTTCGACGTGTTCGAGAACGTGGCGTTTCCGCTGCGCGAGCACACGGATCTTCCCGAGTCGCTCATCCGCCACATCGTCCTCACGAAGCTGCACGCGGTCGGCCTGCGTGGTGCGGCCACGCTCATGCCGGCAGAGCTTTCCGGCGGCATGGCCCGGCGCGTGGCGCTGGCGCGCGCCATCGTCATGGACCCGAAAATCCTGATCTACGACGAGCCGTTCGCCGGTCTCGATCCAATCTCCATGGGTGTGATCGTGCGCCTGGTGCGGCAGATGAACGACGCGCTCGGCATCACCAGCATCGTCGTGTCGCACGACGTCCACGAGATCTCGATCCTGGCCGACCAGACCTACCTGCTGTCGGAGGGCACGGTGGTCGCAGCAGGGAGCCCGCAGGAGTTGCGGACGAGCCCGGCCGAGGTGGTGCGCCAGTTCATGGACGGCCTCGCCGATGGTCCGGTGCCATTTCACTATCCGGCGCCGGACTATCAGGCACAGCTGCTCGCGCGCGAGGGGAGCTGATGACGCTGTTGCGCGAGCTGTGGCAGGCCCTGCGGGGCATGCTCGAGACGCTCGGCGCCGTCGTGCTGTTTCTGGTGCGAATGCTCGCCGCTACACCGGCGGCGCTGATGCGCATCGGCCTGGTCGTGCAGCAGGTGTACAACGCCGGCGCGCTGTCGCTCGTCATCATCATGCTGTGCGGACTGTTCGTGGGCATGGTGCTCGGATTGCAGGGCTTCGACCTGCTGCAACGATTCGGCTCGGAGGAGTCGCTCGGCACGGCCGCCGCGCTTGGACTGCTCAAGGAACTGGGGCCGGTCGTGACCGCGCTTCTGTTCTCGGGACGGGCCGGCACCGCGCTTGCGTCCGAGATCGGCCTCATGCGCGCAACCGATCAGCTGGCCGCAATGCAGATGATGGCAGTGGATCCGGTGCGACGCGTGTGCGTGCCGCGGTTCCTCGGCGGCGTGATCGCGATGCCATTGCTGGCCGCGATCTTCAGCGGCATCGGCATCTTTGGCGCCCAGCTCGTGGGCGTGCGCCTCATGGGAGTCGATGCGGGACAATTCTGGTCGCAGATGCGCGCCAGCGTCGAGATCGACGATGTCATGGAAGGCGTGATCAAGAGCTGCGTGTTCGGCGTGGCCTGTAGCCTGATCGCGGTGTACGAGGGGTTCAACTCGCAACCCACCGCAGAAGGCGTCGGGCGCGCGACCACGCGCACCGTGGTGATCTCCGCGGTGGTCACGCTGATCCTGGATTACATGCTTACCGCGGTGATGTTGTAGGGGAGGTTGCATGCGGCAGACACGCGCCATCGAATTCAGCACCGGTTTGTTCGCGCTGCTCGGTTTCGCGGCGTTGTTCTTTCTCGTCACCCAGATCACCAACCGCGACATCCGCTTTGGTGAATCCGGCTACCGGCTGCAGGCGAAGTTCGACAACATCGGCGGCCTCAAGGTCGGAGCTCCGGTCGCCATGGCCGGCGTCACGATCGGACGTGTGGAGGCGATCGAGTTCGATTCCACTGACTTCAAGGCGGCGGTGACTTTGCGCGTCGAGTCGCGCTACAACCAGATCCCGGAGGACAGCGACGCGAGCATCTACACCGCGGGCTTGCTGGGCGGCCAGTACATCGGCATCGGTCCCGGCGGCTCGGAAACTTATCTCAAGGATCGCGATCAGATTGAGTTTACGCAGTCGGCCATCGTTCTTGAGAACCTGATCAGCAAGTTCCTGTTCGGCCTCGCGGGCAAGGACGACAAGGGCGAGCAGGACGGCGCAACCGCGGAGGACACTACGCAATGAGGCACCTGGTCCTGAACGGGCTTGCGGCGCTGGCGCTTCTCGCCGGCGCGCACAGTTTCGCCGACGACACCGGTCCGCGCGAGCTCATAGAGGCTTCCGCGCTAAAGATGCTGCAGGCGCTCGATGCAAATCGCGCCGAATACCGCCAGGATCCAACCAAGATCCACAAGCTGGTCGACGAGGTTCTGTTGCCGCATTTCGATACCGAGTACGCCGCGCGGCTGGTACTTGGCAAACACTGGCGTACCGCCACCCCGGAGCAGCGCCAGCGCTTCATCGACGCGTTCTACCAGTCACTGCTCGAGAACTACAGTTCGGCGTTGGCCGATTTCACCGCCGATCGCATGGTGGTGCTGCCATTTCGTGGCGATGCCACGGCCGATCGCGCCACCGTGCGCACCGAGGTCAAGCGCAACGACGGCACTCGTGTGCCCGTCAACTACAGCATGCGCAAGACCGAGCGGGGCTGGAAAGCGTGGGACGTGACCATCGAGGGCATCAGTTACGTCAAGAACTTCCGCACCGACGTCGGCGCGGAGGTGGATCAGAAAGGGATCGAGGCGGTGATCCACCGGCTCGAGACCGAGGGCGTCAAGCCTGCGCGGAAGTCAGCCTGAACGATCCTGCCAGATGAGCGCGTCAATGACACCGCATGTCTATGGATTCGAGCCGCTCGGTGGCGGCCGCTTTGTACTTCGCGGCGAAGTCGGCTTCAGGACGGCGAGGGCCGTGCTCGAGCAGACCCGGGCATTGTTCGGTGACGTTCCGGTGATCAAGGTGGACCTGTCCGGCGTTACGGAGACCGACAGTGCGGGCCTCGCGCTGTTGATCGAATGGGTCAGTTGGGCGAGACATGCGCAGCGCGAGATCAGGTTCTTCGAAATCCCGGAACAGATTCGCGCGATCGCGCGCATCAGCGAGGTCGAAGATCTATTGCGCGCTGGAGAAAGACTGACGAGTTGAGAGTTGACGGTTGACAGTTGACGGAATACGAAAGTTTTCCTTTCTGCCAACTGCGCGCTCACTGCGGCTGCGGCTCTGCCTCTGGCTCCTCGATTGACTCGTCCTCGAAGTCCTCCTCCAGCGCTTCCTCGGGTACATCGCCATCGCGTACCTGGTACTCGCGCCGCTGCAAGAAAGCATTGCGAACGAATGCGTAGGGGTCGAAGGTTCGTTCGAGAAGCGGTTCGAGCGAGAGCAGCTGGGCCCGGGAATCGACGATATCGACGGCTCGCAGTCCCCACACGACCTCCCATTGCACGTCCGCATAGGAGAGCGGGTCGAGGAAGGTCTCGGCCACCGTTGAGGGCGCATCGCGGACAGTCGTGGGCCCAAGAAACGGCATGACGACATACGGACCTGAGGGTACGCCCCACACCCCAAGCGTCTGGCCCAGATCCTCGTCGTTCTTGTCCAGTCCGACGCTCGTCGCCGGATCGAGCACGCCACCAAGTCCCAATACCGTGTTCATCAGGAGTCGGCCCGTGTCACGCGCCGCCGCGCCGGGCTTGCCCTGCAGCAGCTGATTCACAATCGTCGCTGGGTACTGCAGGTTCGAGAAGAAATTGCCGACGCCACGGCGAAACCACTCGGGAGTGATCCGCTTGTAGCCCTTGGCAATGGGCTTCAGCGTGGCGCGGTCAACGGCATCATTGAACTTGTAGATCGCGCGATTGGCGTTCTCGAACGGATCCTTGGGATCCTTCGGCCGTTCCGCACCGGTCGTGGCGCAGCCGCTCAGCGCGGCGCAGGCCACGAACGCACAACCAGCGAGCGCCGCATCGCGCAAACGATCCCGCATCAAAAGCTCCGGTCAAGCGGTGGAAGGCAGAGGACGCTAGTTCGCTAGTCTACTTTGCAGGGGTTCCGAGCGTCGATCGCCACTCTCCGGTGGATTGTCGCGGCCGGCCATGCGCGCCTCGCGTTTGGGCAGGTACTCACGCAGCTGATCCAGGCGTGCCTGAAAGCGCGCGCGCTGAACCTCGGACAGGTCCGGCACGCCAAGCGCCATCTGCAGCTGGTTGATCGCCAGCATCAGATCGCCGCCCAGAACGTGGTACTCGGACATGTAGTAATACGCATCGGCGACGTCGCCCGCGCTGTTCGCCGCGAGCGCGATCAACCGGCACTGCTCCGGCGTCGGCATGACGGTGTTGAACAGATCGAGCAGGATTTCGTGGGCGCGGCGCGCCTGACCGGCGCGCATCAACGCTTCGGCATAGCGCACCGTGAGAGGCACGTTGCGCGGAAAGAGCTCCAGCGCGCGTGCGAAGGTCATGAGCGATTCGTTGGTCTGTCCCGCGAGGATCTGCGCCTCGCCGAGCGCGCTTCGATACTGGATCACATCGTCATGGCGCTCGCTCAAGCCCTGAAGGATCGGAATCGCTTCCTCCGGCGCACCGGCGGCCATCAAGCTGAGCGCCTGGCCGTAGCGGTGGCTGTCATCGGGCGCCTCGATGCCTTCCAGGACTTTCTCGTAATACGCGCGTGGATCGGTGCCGGCTGGCAGCGCCAGCAGGCGCAGCCGCTCGCGGCTCAGACCGTAGCCCTGCGACTCGGGTGCCACATGCACCGTGTACTGCGCCGCACGGCCGCGCGACTCGGCGATGCGATTACTGGTGACCGGGTGTGACTGGATCATCTCGGGGATTTGACTGCCGCTCAGGCCCGCGCGCCGGCCCAGCGTCTCGAAGAAGGTCGGCATGGCATTCGGATCGAATCCTGCGGCGGCGAGCGTGCCGATGCCGATTCGATCCGCTTCGTACTCGTTGGCGCGGGTGAAGTTCAGGCGCGACTGCGCTGCGGCGCCTTGCGCGACAGCGACCGCACCCTGCATCACGTCGCCACCCGCGCCGACCGTGGCGCCGATCAGAATGGCCGCCAGCATGGCTGCGGTCGAGACAATGTTGGCTCGCGACTGCGCCTGGATGCCGCGTGCGATGTGGCGCTGGGTGACGTGTGCGATTTCGTGCGCCAGCACGCCGGCGAGCTCGCTCTCGTTTCTGGTGGCCAGAACCAGGCCGGCATTCACGCCGATGAACCCACCGGGCAGGGCGAAGGCGTTGATGGCGGAGTCCTTGACGACGAAGAACTGAAACCGATGCCCGCCCTCATGGGCATGACTCGCGAGTCGCGAACCGACGGACTGCACATATTCCGTGATCTCGGGGTCCTCGAGGATACGGCCGGCGTCGCGCAGGCCGCGGACGATCATTGCGCCGATCTGGAATTCGTCGTCCTGGGTGAGCACCGCGTCGGCGGGTGTGCCAATGTCCGGCAGATCCTCGACACCGGCGGCGGCGGCGAAGGTCAGCAGCGTGGCGAGCAGTGTGATCGCGAATCGGGGCATGGCGAGTTCGGGCGAATGGCGATGCGGCTTTGGACCGCGCAGCGGCCGAATCGTTCGTGCGTGTCAGTTTACAGGATATCGGAGGCGTAGTCGGCCAGGCGCGAGCGCTCGCCGCGGACCAGGGTGATGTGACCGGAGTGCGCCCAGCCCTTGAACCGGTTCACCACGAAAGTGAGCCCCGAGGTGGTCTCGGTCAGATACGGCGTATCGATCTGGGCGATGTTGCCGAGGCAGATGAGTTTCGTTCCCGGCCCCGAGCGCGTCACGACGGCCTTCATCTGCTTGGGGCTCAAGTTCTGCGCTTCATCGATGATGATGAAGCGATTGAGAAAGGTGCGCCCGCGCATGAAGTTGAGCGAGCGGATCTTGATGCGATTGCGCAGCAGATCGTTGGTCGCCGCGCGGCCCCAGTTGCCGCCTTCCTGACTCTGAGTCAGCACTTCCAGATTGTCCATGAGCGCGCCCATCCACGGCTCCATCTTCTCTTCCTCGGTGCCCGGGAGGAATCCGATGTCCTCGCCGAGCGGAATGGTGACCCGCGACATGATGATCTCGGTGTAGCGATTGGTCTCGAGCGTCTGCGTGAGTCCGGTCGCGAGCGTGAGCAGCGTCTTTCCCGTGCCGGCCGGTCCCAGCACGGTGACGAAGTCGATTTCCGGATCCAGCAGCAGGTTGAGCGCCAGGTTCTGCTCGCGATTGCGTGCGGTGATGCCCCAGATGTTGCTGCGCTCGCCGCGATAGTCGCGCGTCAGCTCGAGTACCGCGACCTCGCCGTCGCATTGCCGCACGATGGCCTCTATGCCGCTGTCACTGGTCTCGTATACGAACTGGTTTGGATGCCAGTCGCGGACCGTTGGCCCGCGGATCCGGTAGAAGGTGCGACTCCCCTCGTGCCATGACTCGATGTCACGGCCGTTCCTTTCCCAGAAATCCCGCGACAGTGCCTCCACGCCGGAGAACAGGAGGTCGGCATCCTCGATCGTCTTGTCGCTGTAATAGTCTTCTGCGTGCACGCCGATGATGGCGGCCTTGATGCGCAGATTGATGTCCTTCGACACCAGCGTGACGCGCGCGTCGACAAATTCGCTCTGCAGGGCGAGCGTGTTGGCGAGGATCGTATTGTCGGCGCCGTGCCCGGGCAGCGTATCGGGCAAGCCCGAGGCCAGCTGCCGTGTCTGGAAGAACAGCCGTCCCGAACAGGGCTTCTTGCCGTGATTCCCGGCCTTGGCCGGGGGCAACTCGATACCGCGATCGATCTGATCCTTGGTGGCGGCGTGCATCAGCTCGTCGAGAAAACGGCTCACCTGGCGCACGTTGCGGGCCGACTCCGACAGACCCTTCTTGCCCGCGTCCAGCTCCTCGAGCACGATCATCGGGATGTAGATGTCGTGCTCCGCGAAGCGGAAGATCGCGGCCGGATCGTGCATCAGCACATTGGTGTCGAGCACGAAGATGCGGCGTTGCGGCCGCGTGGTGCCGGTCTTCAACTGGGTATCCCGGCGCTCAGCGATCTCACAGCCTCAAGCACCTGTGCAGCATGGCCATCCACTTTCACCTTGCGCCACTCGCGTTGCAGCTTCCCCGCGGAGTCGATCAGGAAGGTGCTGCGCTCGACGCCCAGGAACTTTCTGCCGTAAAGGCTCTTCTCCCTGATGACGTCGAACAGCTTGCAGATCTGTCTTTCCTCATCGCTCAGCAGCTCGAACGGGAAGCGCATCTTTTTCTTGAACTTCTCATGGGAGTCGAGGCTGTCGGGCGAAATACCCGCAATGATCGTGTTCGCCTTGCGGAACGCGACGTGCAGATCTCGGAAAGCTTCGCCCTCCCGCGTGCAACCGGGAGTGTTGTCGCGCGGATAGAAGTACAGCACCACGTTGCGGCCCCGCTGCGATGCCAGTGACCAGGGTTTGCCGCCCGTCGCGGGCAACGAGAAGTCGGTGAGAGGCTTGCCGGTTGCGAGTGCGCTCATCTGGTCAATCCGTGTGTCTACATCTTCACCGGTTCGAGGATGGCATCGAGATTGAGTTGATCGCACAGCTCGAGAAACTCCTCGCGCAGCGTGGAGAGATGGACGCGGCTCGGCACGTTGACGAACATCTGCACGGCGAACATGGGCGCGCCGGTATGAGCGGCGGCGT
>DATBVX010000213.1:0-5320 GCA_036515135.1 Steroidobacteraceae bacterium | reverse complement strand
CTCATTGCGTATGTCGCCTTGGGATTCGCGGAGCCGGTACTGCCGTATGCCCTGGCCGTGGCAGCCGCCAATTTCCTCTATGTCGCCGTTGCGGACCTGATTCCTGGTCTGCACCAGCGCGTGGGGCCGGCTGCCAGCATCCAGCAGGGGGTCCTGATTGCGGTCGGAATTGCGGTCATCATGTTGAGCGACGCGCATTGAAGAAGGGTTGACAGTTGAGGGTTGACAGTTCACAGCGCGAGCAAAAAGCTCACCGCCAACCGCCAACCGCCAACCGCCAACTGTCAACCGATCTCATTGAATCTCCACGATCCGACCCTACATCGCGAGGGGGTCAGGTCTTGCAATCCAGCAGGCCGCTGCTGGATTGCAAGACCTGACCCCATCGGAGTCGACTATGCGAATGGACAAGCTCACAGCCAAGTTCCAGTCGGCCTTGGCCGATGCGCAGTCTATGGCGATCGGCCGGGACAACCAGTTCATCGAGCCCGTGCACCTCTTGCTCGCGCTGCTCAATCAGCAGGGCGGGAGCGTGCGGCCGCTCCTCGAGAAGGCCGGTGCCAACGTCAGCCTGCTGCGCTCGGAGCTCATGGCCGCGATCGATCGCCTGCCCAAGGTCGAGGGCGCGGCGGGCGAAGTGCATGTCTCCAATGATCTCGGTCGTCTGCTCAACGTTACCGACAAGCTCGCGCAGGACCGCGGCGACCAGTACATCGCCTCCGAGCTGTTCGTGCTCGCGGCCTTCGAGGATCGCGGCACGCTCAAGACCATCCTGCGCGACTGCGGCGCGGTCCGCGGCGCGGTGGAGAAAGCCATCGACGAGGTACGAGGCGGGCAGAAGGTCGAGGATGTCAACGCCGAGGACAGTCGCCAGGCACTCGAGAAGTACACCATCGATCTCACCGAGCGGGCGGAGCAGGGCAAGCTCGATCCCGTCATCGGCCGCGACGACGAGATCCGGCGCACCATCCAGGTCCTGCAGCGACGCACCAAGAACAATCCGGTACTGATCGGCGAGCCCGGTGTCGGCAAGACGGCGATCGTCGAGGGTCTCGCACAGCGCATCGTCAACGGCGAAGTGCCCGAGGGACTCAAGAGCAAGCGCATCCTTTCGCTCGACATGGGCGCGCTGATCGCGGGCGCGAAATTTCGGGGCGAGTTCGAGGAGCGCCTGAAGGCCGTGCTGAACGATCTCGCCAAGCAGGAAGGCCAGATCATCCTGTTCATCGATGAGCTGCATACCGTGGTCGGCGCCGGCAAGGCCGATGGCGCCATGGACGCGGGCAACATGCTGAAACCCGCGCTCGCACGCGGCGAGCTGCATTGTGTCGGTGCCACGACGCTCGACGAGTATCGCAAGTACCTCGAGAAAGACGCGGCGCTCGAGCGGCGCTTCCAGAAGGTGCTGGTCGACGAGCCGAGCGTCGAGGACACGATCGCGATCTTGCGCGGTCTCAAGGAACGCTACGAAATTCATCACAAGGTGGAGATCACCGATCCCGCCATCGTGGCCGCGGCGACGCTGTCACACCGCTACATCGCGGATCGTCAGCTCCCCGACAAGGCGATCGACCTCATCGATGAGGCAGCCTCGCGCATTCGCATGGAGATCGACTCCAAGCCCGAGGAGATGGATCGGCTCGAGCGGCGCATCATCCAGCTCAAGATCGAGCGCGAAGCGCTGAAGAAGGAAAAGGACGAAGCGTCGAGGAAGCGCCTGCAGGCGCTCGAAGACACCCTCGGTGGCCTGGAGAAGGAGTACGCCGATCTGGAAGAGGTGTGGAAAGCGGAAAAGGCCGCTCTCCAGGGGACGGCACACATCAAGCAGGAGCTCGAGCGTGCCAAGCTCGAGCTCGAGACCGCGCGTCGTGCAGGCGATCTCGCGCGCATGTCGGAGCTCCAGTACGGGCGCATCCCGGAGCTCGAGAAGCGTCTGTCCGCGGCGACCGAGGCCGAAAAGAAGGAAACGCGGCTGCTCCGTAACAAGGTCACCGAAGAAGAGGTGGCGGAAGTCGTTTCCAAGTGGACCGGCATTCCCGTGTCCAAGATGCTCGAGGGCGAGAAAGAGAAGCTCCTCAAGATGGAGGAGGCGCTCGAGCGGCGCGTCGTCGGTCAATCAGAAGCCGTGCACATCGTAGCGAACGCCATACGCCGCTCACGTGCCGGGCTCGCCGATCCGCGGCGCCCAAATGGTTCGTTCCTGTTCCTCGGACCCACGGGAGTCGGCAAGACCGAGCTCTGCAAAGCGCTCGCCGAATTCCTGTTCGACACCGAAGAGGCGCTGGTCCGCATCGACATGTCGGAGTTCATGGAGAAACATTCCGTGGCCCGCCTGATCGGCGCGCCGCCGGGATACGTCGGCTACGAGGAGGGAGGGTATCTCACCGAGGCGGTCCGCCGCCGGCCCTATTCCGTCATCCTGCTCGATGAAGTCGAGAAGGCGCATCCGGACGTGTTCAACGTGCTGCTGCAGGTGCTCGACGATGGCCGGCTCACCGACGGGCAGGGGCGCACGGTCGATTTCCGCAACACCGTCGTGATCATGACCTCGAACCTGGGCTCGCAGGTGATCCAGGAAATGGCAGGCGAGGCCAACTATGCGCGCATGAAGAGCGCGGTGATGGAGATCGTGCAGAGTAATTTCCGTCCCGAGTTCATCAATCGCATCGATGACATCGTGGTCTTCCATCCGCTCGGCGAAGAGCAGATCCGGCAGATCGTCGAGATCCAGCTGGGATACCTGCGCAAGCGGCTGCTCGAGCGCGACATCGAGCTCAACCTCGATGATGCCGCACGTACGATGCTGGGAGAAGCCGGCTACGACCCGGTGTACGGGGCGCGGCCGCTCAAGCGCGCGATCCAGCAGCAGGTCGAGAACCCGCTGGCGCAGGCGATCCTGCGCGGTGAGTTCGGCCCGGACGATCGCATCCTGGTGACGGCTCGCAAGGGCGAGCTCGTGTTCCAGAAACAGGCCAAGCGCTAGACGCCGCACCTTATAATTGGCCGATGCCGATCTACGAGTACGAATGTGCTGCGTGCGGGCAGCCTCACGAAGCCCTGCAGAAAGTCTCGGACAGGCCGCTCAAGAAGTGCCCGGACTGCGGCAAGCCGAAGCTCAAGCGCCTGTTGTCGGCGCCGATGTTCCTGTTGAAGGGCTCGGGCTGGTACGAGACCGACTTCAAGTCGGACAAGGAAACCAAACGCAATCTCGCCGACCAGCCGGAGAAAGTCGATTCGAAGGCCGAGCCGGCAGCCGGGCTCAAGACCGAGGACAAGGCCGAATCGAAGCCCGAAACCTCAGCGGATTCCAAGCCGGAAGCCAAGAGCGAGACCAAAGCGGGCACCGCGAAGAAGCGCACCGCGCCCAGGGTTCAACGAGGTTCGCGCAGAACGCCGAACCCCGGTTGAAAGCAGATCAAGAGTACAAGCTATGCGAACCCACTATTGCGGCCAGGTCGACGAGCGCCTGGCCGGTCAGGAAGTCACCGTCGCGGGATGGGTGAACCGCCGGCGCGATCATGGTGGCGTCATCTTCGTCGACGTGCGCGACCGCGAGGGCCTGTTACAGGTCGTGTTCGATCCGGACTCGCCCAAGGTATTTGCGGAAGCGGAACGGTTGCGAAGCGAATTCGTGATCCGGGTGCGCGGCCTCGTGCGCGCGCGGCCCGCGGGCACCGCCAATCCCAATCTCGCCTCGGGTCAGATCGAGCTGCTCGCCCGCGAGCTCGAGCTTCTCAATCGATGCGAACCGCTGCCATTTCAGCTCGATGAGCTGGTCAACGAGGAGATCCGCCTCAAGTATCGCTATCTCGACCTGCGTCGCGAGGTGATGACGCAGCGGCTGCGTCTGCGACATGCGGTGACGCGTGCCATGCGCGCATTTCTCGACGAGCACGGTTTCGTCGATCTCGAGACGCCGATGCTCACCAAGGCGACGCCAGAAGGAGCGCGCGACTACCTCGTTCCCAGTCGCACTCAACCCGGAAAGTTCTTCGCGCTGCCGCAATCGCCGCAAATCTTCAAGCAGCTGCTGATGATGTCGGGGTTCGATCGCTACTACCAGATCGTGCGCTGCTTCCGCGACGAGGATCTGCGCGCCGATCGACAACCCGAGTTCACGCAACTCGACGTCGAAACCTCCTTTCTCGAACGTGACCAGATCATGGCTTTGATGGAAGCACTCATCCGCTACCTCTTCAAGGAAGTGCTGAACGTCGACGTACCGGACCCCTTTCCGCGGCTCACCTACGCCGAAGCCCTGCGCCGGTTCGGATCCGACAAGCCGGATCTCAGGATTCCGCTCGAGCTGGTCGATGTCGCGGACCTGGTGAAGGACTCCGGGTTCAAGGTCTTTGCCGGACCCGCCGCTGACACCAACGGCCGCGTCGCGGCGCTGCGCGTTCCCCAAGGCGGAAAGCTCACTCGCAAGGAGATCGATGACCTGACCGCGTTCGTGGCGCGCTATGGTGCCAAGGGCCTGGCCTACATCAAGGTCAACGACGCCGCCAGGGGTCGCGAAGGTCTGCAATCGCCGATTCTCAAGTTCCTGAGTGACGTGGCGGTCGCGGGCATCCTGCAAAGAACCGCTGTCCAGTCCGGTGACCTCATCTTCTTCGGTGCCGACAGCGCCACGGTTGTCAACGACGCGCTCGGCGCACTGCGCAATCGGGTCGGACACGATCTCGGCCTGGTCCAGGCGGGCTGGCGCCCGCTCTGGGTCGTCGATTTCCCGATGTTCGAATGGGATGCAGATGCGAAGCGGTGGGTGGCGATGCATCACCCGTTCACCGCCCCGCACACGGACGATCCCGCCGCGCTCAGGTCCGACCCCGGCCACGCGCTCGCCCGGGCGTACGACATGGTGCTGAACGGCACCGAGCTCGGCGGCGGCTCGGTGCGAATTCACCGCCAGGACATGCAATCGACCGTGTTCGACCTGCTGGGCATCGGGGCCGATGAGGCGCGGGCGAAGTTCGGTTTCCTGCTCGACGCCCTCAAGTTCGGCTGTCCGCCGCATGGCGGGATCGCCTTTGGTCTCGATCGCATGGTGATGCTGATGGCGGGCGCCGACAGCATCCGTGAGGTCATAGCCTTCCCGAAGACGCAGACCGCGACCTGCCCACTGACGGACGCGCCGACCGCGGTGCCGGAAGAGCAACTGAGGGAGCTGCACATAAGGGTGAGGAAGGTTGACAGTTGACGGTTGACAGTTGACAGCAAGATATAGAGTTGGAATTTATTACTGCCAACTGCCAACTGCCAACTGCCAACTGCCAACTGCCAACTGCCAACTGCCAACTGCCAACTGCCAACCGAGCCG
>DATBVX010000212.1:0-2929 GCA_036515135.1 Steroidobacteraceae bacterium | reverse complement strand
AGCTCTACGAGCGCCGGCGCGTGGTCGGACGGGCGCTCCAGCCGGCGCGGTTCCTTGTCCACGGTGGCGGCGGCGCAGCGCTCGGCGAGCGCCGCCGAGAGCAGGATGTGATCGATGCGCAGCCCGGCGTTGCGGCGAAACGCCATCATGCGGTAGTCCCACCAGGTGAAGATCCGGTCAGGCTGCTGGAGCAGACGAAAACTGTCCTTCAGCCCCGGCTCGAGCAGCGCACGCCACGCGGCGCGCTCGGGCGCCGAGACGTGCACCTGCCCTTCCCAGGCCTTGGGATCGTGCACGTCGCGGTCTTCCGGCGCGACGTTGAAATCGCCCGCCACCGCGAGGCGTGGATGCTTTCCGAGTTCCGCCTGCAGGTACTCGCGCAGCGCAGCGAACCAGCGCAGCTTGTACTCGTATTTCTCGGAGCCCACCGCTTGCCCGTTCGGGCAGTAGACGCATATCACGCGCACGCCCTGCACGGTGGCGGCGATGACGCGCCTTTGCTCGTCGGCAAAGCCCGGGATGTCCAGGACGATCTCGGCGAGCGGCGACCGCGACAGCAGCGCAACCCCGTTGTAGGTCTTCTGGCCGTTGACCGCGGACGCGTAGCCCGCGCCTTCGAGCGCCGCGAGCGGGAAGCCGGCGGCCTCGGTCTTGAGCTCCTGCAGGCACACGACGTCGGGTTGCGCGGCAGCGAGCCACTCGAGCAGCTGCGGCAGGCGCACCTTCACCGAGTTGACGTTCCACGTCGCGAGGCGCATTTACACTAAACGCTAGATTCACCAGGTTGCGGCGCGATGATAATGAACCTCGCCATTCGGGCGAGCTTCGCACTCTCGCTGTTCGTCAGCCCACCAATGATGTTATCGGCATCGTCTGTGCGGGACCCATAGATCAGTGCGTGAGCAGGATTAGGAACCGCGCCACTTGATATGGGATCTCTAACCACCCGAAAACCTGCGGCTCTTACTTGGCCAACATTCAGTTGAACAACATGAAAGTTTCCATTGGTCTCACGGTCACGAGTCTGCTCTGGTGTCGAGAGCGAACCTAGATCCACCGACAACGGTTCGTCGCGATTATTCAGTTTCATGGCGCCGGACATTGGCCGATACCCACCGCCATCAACTTCCCGGACAACGTCCGGGGAAGGGAAAACACGGAAGTAGAGCAGTTCCTCGTCTGGGATCGAGATGTCGTCGGCTGGCCGAAGATCCGCCATGGCCGGCGACGCGATACCAGGTTAAAGCGACGCCAGCCAATAAAATAGTGCGGCCAAATCCATTTGTGAACCGTCTTCGATCGGCACCCCGTTTTCGACACGAAGTGCCTCGATCTGACAGTCTGGTTCGATCGAAATCTCAAGTTCTCGATGGCCAATGGACCACTCAAGATGATATCCGCCTCCTGACGACGGAACAATTCGCGGCGCTGGCAACAACCTACCAGGCACCTTCATCAAGAGTTCTATCGCCGTCTGCCGTACCGCTAGGCTCGGAGCCTGGCTGCCATGGCTATCCCAGTTCGGTCCAAGCCTCCCAAATCCAATTACCTTTTGGATTGCCTCGCTCCTCCACTGTTCCATCCCGCCGACCACGGGGATGGCATCATTCACTGTACTGCCCGCCAGGAAACGCGAATGCGAATAGGCCGGCAAAGTCACTTTGTTTGTAGCCGCAGCTGAACTCATTGTTTTTCCCAGACCTTGTGTATCTCTGACGTAGTGAAATCAGCGAATCCTCGGACGACCCATTTCCTCCCTAGGTCGAGCCATGCAAACACATCCTCTGCACTAGGTGACTTAGGTGTTCCTCGTGCCGTCAGAGTCATCTGAAGGACCTCTTTGCCATCTCGACCACGGATGACTGGAGAGAAAGTTACATGTAGCCGACCTGTGTCGCCCTCAAAGCAGTAAGTCACTTGCATGCCAACCCGCTCAGGGCTTGGTAGAAACCTGTTCTTCGATCTCGGCGTCGCCAAGGACGCAATGACCTTGTCCAACTCGCCGTAGCCATTCCATCCCTTCTCGTACTCGATATTGTTGACGTACGTAACCTCGCACTGATTGATCTTGGGCCGTTCTAGCTTCTCGTCCTTCAGGAAATCGCAGAAGCGCCCCCATTCCTTCTCGAGGGTCGCCCGAAGGGAGGGGTAGCGTGGATACGTCTCTGCACCAGTGATCTTGCGCCAGTTGTGAACAAACCGGTCACGTTGCACTTGAATTAGGCGAGTGCGACTCTGGTCCAAGTACCAACACCGAAGGTCTGGCTCCCTCATGAACGAAAGCCCTAATTGCCTGCCGGCACCTGCAGTCGGCCCAAACTGCTCGGTAACATTCGCAATTGGTCCGTGCGTCTCGGCATGCGGATATTCACTCCGCACCCTCTGCCAATAGAGACCGAAGTGCGGGATGTTGAAACCGGGGATCGGCGCAAACTGCAGGGAGAGCGCTGTTTCGTCTACGGGGGGTTGCGCGAAGTCGGGAAGCCCGCTATCGGTCGCAGCGCTCGATGCCATTGGAAAAGACTTCGAAGACACAGCGTCAGGGGACGAATTGGGTCATTGGTCGTGCAGAAGAAGTGGCAGCTAAGTGCTCACTCCGGAGGCTCGTGACTGCACCGTAACCCGAGCCAGCGGTCCGCGCATAAAAGTCGGCGGCGAATACCGCAATTCTCAACGCGACACCTGCTAGTGTCAACGGCATGTCTCTCAGTGCTGGGTTTGTTAAGCCCGTCACGGAATGTGACACGGTATCAAAGGTATAGGTTCATGCCGACGACGCGGCGCGCGCTAGCGCGGCGTGTAGGGGCCGGCCGGCGCTTCTTCTGCCGGCGGCGACTCGCCGGCCGCGGGCTCGGCGGGTGCCGGCTTCGGCGCGGCCTGGCTGCGCGGCGGCAGGATGCCGGTACGCGGATAGCCCGCGATATCGAGC
>DATBVX010000211.1:0-28223 GCA_036515135.1 Steroidobacteraceae bacterium | reverse complement strand
AGCGCGCACACTTTCTGCTCGAGCGGCTCATCGATTTCACGCGCCGCTCGGGCGCGTACCTGCCGTTCAAGCCCAACACCGCCTACGTAAACACCATCGCGACCGGCCAGGAGAAGGAATATCCCGGCAATCGCGCACTGGAACGGCGCATCGAGGCGTATATCCGCTGGAACGCCATGGCAATGGTGGTGCAGGCGAATCGCCGCAGCAGCGAGTACGGTGGACACCTGTCGACCTATGCATCCTCCGCGACGCTCTACGAGGTGGGCTTCAATCACTTCTGGCGCGCGCCTTCGGACCGCCACCCCGGTGACATGGTCTTCATCCAGGGCCATTCGAGCCCGGGGATCTACGCGCGTGCCTATCTCGAGGGACGATTGAGCCAGGAGCAGCTGCGCTACTTCCGCCAGGAAGTCAGCGGCGACGGCCTGTCATCCTATCCGCACCCGTGGCTGATGCCCGACTTCTGGCAGTTTCCGACAGTCTCGATGGGACTCGGGCCGATGATGGCGATTTTCCAGGCGCGCTTCGTCCGCTATCTCGAGCATCGCGGCATCATCAAGCCCTCCGATCGCAAGGTGTGGTGCTTTCTCGGCGACGGCGAGATGGACGAGCCGGAATCACTCGGCGCCATCACGATGCCCGTGCGCGAGGGGCTCGACAACCTGGTGTTCGTTATCAATTGCAACCTGCAGCGCCTCGACGGACCGGTGCGCGGCAATGGCAAGATCATCCAGGAGCTCGAAGCGGCGTTTCTTGGCGCGGGCTGGAACGTGATCAAGGTGCTGTGGGGTTCGCGCTGGGACCCGCTGCTCGCCAAGGACCACAAGGGTCTGCTTCGCCGCGTCATGGACGAATGCGTCGACGGGGAATACCAGAATTTCAAAGCCAAGGGCGGCGCCTACACGCGCGAACACTTTTTCGGCAAGTACCCCGAGCTCAAGGCGATGGTAGCCAATCTGTCCGACGAGGAGATCTGGCGTCTCAATCGCGGCGGTCACGATCCGCGCAAGGTCTACACTGCTTATGCCGCAGCCATGGCGCACAAGGGGCAGCCGACCGTGATTCTCGCCAAGACGGTGAAGGGCTTCGGTCTGGGCAAGGCCGGCGAAGGCCAGATGATCACGCACCAGCAGAAGAAGCTCGATGACGAGGCGCTCAGGGCGTTTCGCGATCGCTTCAACATCCCCGTGTCCGACAAGGACATCACGGAACTGCCGTTCGCGCGCCCGGCGGATGACAGCGAGGAGATCCGCTACCTGCGTGAACGGCGCATGGCGCTCGGCGGCTACTTGCCGGTACGGCGTACGGCGGCCGAGCCCCTGGTAGTGCCTCCGCTGGAGAGCTTTGAAACGCTGCTCGAAGGCTCCGGAGAGCGCGAGATGTCGACCACCATGGCGTTGGTTCGCATCCTGATGACACTCGTCAAAGACAAGAACATCGGCAAACACATCGTGCCGATCGTGCCGGATGAGGCGCGCACCTTCGGTATGGAGGGGATGTTTCGCCAGATCGGCATCTATTCATCTGTCGGTCAGCTCTACACCCCGCAGGATGCCGAAACGCTCGCGTACTACCGCGAGGACAAGAAGGGCCAGATCCTGGAGGAGGGCATCAACGAAGCCGGGTCGCTCTGCTCATGGATGGCCGCCGGGACCGCGTACTCCAACCACGGCGTCAACATGGTGCCGTTCTATGTCTTCTACTCGATGTTCGGCTTCCAGCGCGTCGGCGATTTTGCATGGGCGGCGGGCGACATGCAGGCGCGCGGTTTCCTGATCGGCGCGACCGCGGGACGCACGACGCTCGCGGGCGAGGGCCTCCAGCATCAGGATGGGCACAGCCACCTGGTTGCCAGCACGATTCCGAACTGTGTCGCCTACGATCCGACCTTCGCGTACGAACTCGCCGTGATCGTCCAGGACGGGCTCAGGCGGATGTTCGCGGAGCAGCAGAAGGTCTTCTACTACATCACCTGCATGAACGAGAACTACGTGCAGCCGCCCATGCCACCGGGCGTGCAGCAGGGAATCCTGAGCGGGATGTACCTGTTGCAGATCGGCGGTCGGGGGAAGGTGCGGGTCAACCTGATGGGCTCCGGCACCATCCTGCGCGAGGCGCTCGCGGCAGCCGAGATCCTCGAAAAGGAGTACGGTGTTCCGGCGGACGTGTTCTCGGTGACGAGCTTCAACGAGCTCAGACGCAACGCGCTCGAAGTCGAGCGCTGGAACATGCTCAATTCGGCCAAGCCGCCGCGCACGAGTTACCTGCAGCAGTGCTTCGCGGAGCGCCGCGGGCCGTTCATTGCCGCCACCGACTACATGAAGACGGTGCCGGACCAGGTGCGGCAGTGGATTCCCGGGCGCTACGTGGTCCTGGGAACGGACGGCTACGGACGCAGCGATTCCCGTGCGGCGCTGCGCAGCTTCTTCGAAGTGGACCGGCATTACATTACAGTCGCCGCGCTCAAGGCCTTGTCCGACGAGGGCAAGATGGATGTCGCCACCGTCACGGGCGCAATGAAGGCTTTCGGCATCGATCCCAAGAAGCCGAATCCTCCCAGCGTCTAGCGCCGCGTCGTGGCCAACCTCACCGAAGTGCGCGTGCCCGATCTCGGCGATTTTGCCGACGTCCCGGTCATCGACGTGCTGGTAAAGGAGGGCGAGAGCATCGACGTGGACACGCCGCTCATCACGCTCGAGACGGAAAAGGCGACGATGGATGTGCCATCAACGGTGGCCGGGCGCGTCGCTGCGGTAAGAGTCAGCAAGGGCGGCAAAGTCTCCGAGGGCACGGTCATCGCGGTGATCGAGTCCAGCGGCACGCCGGTCAAATCTTCCGCAAGCGCGGCCGCCACCGCCGCTCCCAGTCCGGCGACGACGCTCGAAGTCGAATCGACCGTGCGTCAGCCGGCGCTCATGCCCGAACTCGCCACCACCAGGATCACAGCGCCGGCACCTGTTGCAGCGACGCCCGCCGTCGTTGCGGAGGAACTCAAGGCCATTTCACCGGCACACGCCAGCCCGTCGGTGCGGCAGTTTGCACGCGAACTCGGAGTCGACCTCACGCGTGTCCAGGGGTCGGGTATCAAGGGCCGCATCACGCACGCGGACGTCAAGGCATTCATCAAGCGTGTGCTGACGGAGGTGGCGCCGGCGACCGCAGCGGCGTTGCCGAAAGTTCCGCGGGTGGACTTCGCCAAGTTCGGCCCGATCGAGATCCGCCCGCTGAATCGCGTCCAGCGCATCTCCGGGCCCCGGCTGCAGGCGAGCTGGATGAACATCCCCCACGTCACGCAGTTCGATCACGCCGACGTCACCGAACTCGAAGAGGTTCGGGCGCAGCTCAAGACCAAGGCGATCCGCGAAGGCATCAAGCTGACGCCGCTCGCATTCGTGATCAAGGCTTGCGTCAAGGCACTGCACGAATTCCCACAGTTCAATGCCTCGCTCGATGACCGCGGCGAAAACCTGATCCTGAAGAAGTACATGCACATCGGCTTTGCAGCCGACACGCCCAACGGTCTGGTCGTGCCCGTGATCCGCGACGCCGATCGCATGGACATTTACGAGCTCGCGCGTGCGCTCGGCGACCTGAGTGCCCGGGCACGGGAAGGGAAGCTCTCGGTGGGTGAGATGCAGGGCGGGTGTTTTACGGTCTCGAGCCTGGGTTCGATCGGCGGCACGGCATTCACGCCGATCATCAATGCGCCTGAAGTGGCGATCCTGGGTGTTTCGCGCTCGGATTTTCAACCTGTGTATCGCAATGGCTCGTTTGTGCCACGCCTGCTCCTGCCGCTGGCGCTCTCGTACGATCATCGGGTCATTGACGGCGCGCTCGCCGTCCGCTTCACGACCTTCCTGGCACGGACGCTCGCCGATGCGCGCGTACTTCTCGAGGCGATCCCGTGAGGCGCATCGACATCCTGGTTCCCGACCTCGGCGACTTCAAGGACGTCGCCATCGTCGAGGTGCTCGTCAAGGCGGGTGATCGCGTCGCCGTGAACGATGCCCTCATCACCCTCGAGACCGAGAAGGCGACGTTCGACGTGCCGGCCACAGCGCCCGGCGTCATCGAGCAGGTGTACGTCAAGAAGGGAGATCGAGTCTCGAAGGGATTGCCGATCCTCAAGCTGCGCGCCGACGATGTCGAAGCGACGACGGTTGTGGCATCAACTCAAGAGATCGAGCAACCCTACGTCGAGACGGTGACGCTCGACGAACCGACGGTGACGTCGGTGTCGGCCACAATCGAAAAGCCCGTGGCGCGTAAGCCTGCCCCTGCCGTTGCGCCGCCTCCGAAACCACGTCCAATGCCGGCACCGGCTCAAAGCACGGGCGGCCGCAGACTGGTCATCCTGGGCGCAGGACCCGGCGGCTACACGGCGGCGTTCCGGGCCGCGGATCTCGGAATGCAGGTCACCCTGATCGAACGCGAAAAGTCGCTCGGCGGCGTCTGCCTCAACGCCGGCTGCATACCGTCGAAGGCGCTGCTGCACGCCGCCCGCGTGATCGAGGAAGCGCAGTCGATGGCGGAGCACGGCATTACATTCGGCACGCCGCGCATCGATCGCGAGCGCCTGCGGGCCTGGAAGGATCGGGTCGTCGGCCGCCTGACACACGGTCTCACGACGCTCGCCAAGCAGCGCAAGGTCGACGTCATTACCGGCAGCGGCCGTTTCGTGGATGCATCGAAACTCGAAGTGACGAGTGGCAAGCAGCGCCGCAGCGTCGAGTTCGACCAATGCATCATCGCCGCGGGTTCGGAGTCCGCGAAGCTGCCTGGGCTTCCCGACGACGAGCGCATCATGGATTCGGCGGACGCTCTCGAGTTGCCGGAAAAAGTCAAACGGCTGCTGGTCATCGGCGGCGGCATCATCGGTCTCGAGCTGGCCTGCGTGTACGACGCGCTCGGCGCGCGCGTGACGGTCGTCGAGCTCACCGACGGACTCATGCCGGGCTGTGACCGCGACCTCGTGCGCCCGCTCGAGAAGCGCATCCGGAAGCGCTATGAGCAGATCATCCTGGGCGCGCGCGTGGAGAAGATCGAGCCGCTGTCAACCGGCTTGCGCGTGAACTTCGGTGGCAAGAATGCTCCGGAGCCGCATCTTTACGATCGAGTGCTCATCGCGGTGGGTCGAACGCCGAATGGCAAGTCGATCAACGCCGAAGCGGCCGGCGTGGCAGTGGACGAACGCGGCTTCATCCGCGTCGACCGTCAGCAACGCACCAACGTCGCGCACATCTTTGCCATCGGCGACATCGTCGGTGCGCCGATGCTGGCGCACAAGGCGTCGCACGAGGGCCGGGTGGCCGCTGAAGTCGCGGCGGGTCTCAAGCGCAGCTTCGACGCGCGGGTCATTCCCTCGGTCGCTTACACCGATCCCGAGGTGGCCTGGGCGGGGCTCACCGAGATCGAGGCTAAGAAACAGGGCATCGACTACGGCAGGGGCGTGTTTCCGTGGGTAGCGAGCGGACGGTCACTGGCGCTCAACCGGGACGAGGGGCTGACGCGAATTCTCTTCGACAACTCGACCCATCGCGTCATCGGTGCCGGAATAGTGGGCACGAACGCGGGCGATCTGATCTCGGAGCTGGCGCTCGCGATCGAGATGGGCTGTGACGCCGCGGACATCGGGCTCACAATACATCCGCATCCGACTCTGTCCGAGACCGTTGCCTTCGCGGCGGAGGCCTTCGAGGGCACGTTGACCGATCTGTATCTGCCGAAGAGGTGACATGGACAAACGCTTGCTCGACATCCTCGTCTGCCCGGTGACCAAGGCACCGGTGTACTACAACGAGAGCACCCGCGAGCTCATCTGCAAGGCGAGCCGGCTCGCTTACCCGGTGCGCGACGGAATTCCGGTGATGCTCGAGGAAGAGGCCCGCAAGCTCACCGCCGACGACCCGCTGCTCAATCGTTGACGGAGCGCGAATGTTCCGGGTGGTGATCCCCGCGCGTTATGACTCGACCCGCTTGCCGGGCAAGCCCCTGCGTTTGATCGCCGGCCGCACACTGCTCGAGCACGTCTACCGGGCTGCGGTCGCCAGCGGCGCGGACGAGGTGCGCATTGCCACAGACGATGAGCGCGTCGTGGCAGCTTGTGCGGGCTTCGGGGTGCGGGCCGACATGACGTCCCGGCAGCACGCGAGCGGCACAGACCGGATCGCCGAGCTGGCGGCACGCCTGGGCTGGCCCGAAGCGGACATCGTGGTCAACGTTCAGAGCGATGAGCCCCTGTTGCCCGCGACGCTCGTTCGCCAGGTGGCGGAATTGCTCGACTCGCATCGGGACGCCGGGATCGCGACGCTGGCAACGCCGATCGAAACGCTCGCCGAGTTTCTCGATCCGAGCGTGGTCAAGGTTGCGGTCGGGCGCCTGGGCCTTGCCCTGTATTTTTCGCGGGCGCCGATTCCGTGGAGCCGTGAAGGCGCGCTGCAGGGGCTCGCGAGTCAGAGCCATTTTGCTGGCGCGCTGCGTCACGTCGGTCTTTACGCCTATCGTGTTGGCGTGCTCAAACGGATCACGGCCATGGCACCCAGCGCGCTCGAGCAGAGCGAAAAGCTCGAGCAGCTGCGTGCGCTCGACAACGGCATCACGATTGCTGTCGGGTTGGCGCGCGAGCGTCCCGGCCCCGGCGTCGATACCGAAGAGGACCTGGCGATGGTGGCACGCTTGCTGACATGAGGATTCTGTTCGTCTGCCTGGGAAATATCTGCCGCAGCCCGACCGCCGAGGCTGTGTTTCGACACGTGCTCGCGACGGTAGAGACCGATCTTAAGATCGAGGTCGATTCGGCTGGGATCGGCAGCTGGCACATAGGCGAGCCGCCGGACGAGCGCGCTCAGGCAGCCGCGCGGCGGCGCGGCTTCGACATGAGCGCGCTGCGCGCGCGCCAGATCGTGCGTGAGGACTTCGAGCGGTTCGACCTCATTCTCGCCATGGACCGCGAGAATCTGGTTGAGCTCAGGAAGCGCTCGCCGCAGCAGTATCGCGAGCGCGTACGGTTGTTTCTCGAGTACGCGCCCGACGTCGGCGAGGAAGATGTGCCCGACCCCTATTACGGTGGCGCAGCGGGATTCGAGGCGGTTCTGGACCTGACCGAGCAGGCCGTGTGCGGCCTGCTCGATCATCTTACGCGTACGTTCGTCGACTCCCTCTCGCAGAATCCGCGAAGGCCGGCGTGAGGGTCAGTCGTCGCGTCCCGGTCCGTGTGGAGAACTGTCCGCCGGGCCGGACGTCCACACCACGAACTTCTGGGTCGACGGACCGTTTTCCGGACTGGTTGCCGGTGGTGCCGGGCTACGAGTGGCCTCCGTCGGCCCCGGCTCGTTCGAGAACGGCAGCTCCGGGGTTCGCGCGACTTCAGAGGATGCTTCCGGGCGGGATTCGCGCGCCGCATCCGGGGCCTGCCGCACCTCGGTCGCTGCGTTCCCCTCCCGCGCCACCTCGACTCCATTCGGTGCCGGCGTCGCGCTGTCGCGTCCGTCACCACCCTCGCGTCCACCCCGCCGTCGCCGGCGACCCCGGCGACCCCGACCACCGCGTTCACCTCGATCAGCCCGTTCAGATCGGTCTGTGCGTTCCGGACTTGCGGACTCCGCTCGCGGCGTTTCGGGATGTTGCCGCTCCCGCGGCTGCTGCACGTCCTGCGCTTGACCCGAAGGCGGGGCAGCCGGACGGGCATCGCGCCGCGGCGCATGCTGAGGCTCGCGCCGGGAGCCACGCTCGCTCCCGTGGCGCGCATGACCGTGACGATCGCCGCCGCGAGGTTCGCGCCGGGAATCGCGGTCGCGTCGATGGCGATGTTGCTCGTAGTGCCGGCGAGGGCGCTCGTCGCGCTCTGGTCGTCGTTCGCTGGGGCGCTCAACGGCAGGCGTTGCGGTTCCGAACAGCCAATGCCACAGCCGGACGAAAATCCCGGCCCTCGGCAACGCGGTCGCGGTTGCGGTCATAGGGGATATGGGGCTCACGGGTGCGGGCACCGTGGGCAGGACGGTAGGCACCGCTGGCGCCTCGGCCGGCGCTTTCTTCTCGCGCCCTGGCGCGCTCTCGGGGAGCAGCTCTTCCTGTACGACCATCTGGTAGCTGGTCGCCGTGTTCTCCGGCAGCTGCGCCTCGTCGTCGCGGACGCGCCGGATCGAGTAATTCGGCGTCTGCAGATTGGGGTTGGGGATCACGATCACGTCGACATTGGCCCGCTGACTGATGGTGTTGAGCCAGTCGCGCTTCTCATTCATGAGATACGTACCGACGTCGACGGGCACCTGCACGAAGATGCGCGCCGAGCGTTCCTTGCGTGCGTCCTCGCCGATGAGCCTGAGAATTGCCAGTGCCAGCGATTCGACGCTGCGGATCGTCCCCATGCCGGTGCATCGCGGGCACACCATGTGGGTGGACTCGCCGAGACTCGGCCGCAGCCGCTGACGGGAGAGCTCGAGCAGCCCGAAACGCGAAATCCGCCCGATCTGGATGCGCGCCTTGTCCTGGCGGACCGCGTTGCGCAGCCGATCCTCGACGTCGCGCTGGTTCTTCGGCGATTCCATGTCGATGAAGTCGATCACGATCAGACCGCCGATGTCCCGCAGGCGCAGTTGCCGCGCGATCTCGTCCGCGGCTTCGAGATTGGTATTAAACGCGGTGGTCTCGATGTCGGAGCCGCGCGTCGAGCGCGCCGAGTTGATATCGATTGAGACCAGCGCCTCGGTATGGTCGATGACCAGACTTCCGCCCGAGGGCAGCGTGACCTTGTGCGAGTACGCCGACTCGATCTGGCTTTCGATCTGGTAGCGCGTGAACAGCGGCACGTCATCCTGGTAGAGCCTGAGCTTGCGCTGGCTCTCCGGCGGCAAGAAGCGCTGCATGTACTCCTGCGCCTTCTGGAAAGCGCTCGCGTCGTCGATCAGGATCTCGCCGATGTCGTCCGACAGGTAGTCGCGCAGCGAGCGCGTGACAGCATCGCCTTCCTGGTAAACGAGGAAGGGAGCCGGTCGACCCTGCACGGCGGCGACAATCTGGTCCCAGGCGCTGCGGAGATTGTTGAGGTCCCACTGCAGCTCCTCGGCCGAGCGTCCGACACCCGCGGTGCGGATGATCGCGCCCATGCCCTCGGGGATCTGCAGGTCATTCATGGCCTCCCGGAGCTGGTCGCGCTCCTCACCTTCGATGCGGCGCGAGACACCACCGGCGCGCGGGTTGTTCGGCATGAGCACCAGGAAGCGGCCGGCCAGGCTGATGAACGTGGTGAGCGCCGCGCCCTTGGTGCCGCGCTCCTCCTTCTCCACCTGCACGACGAGCTCCTGGCCCTCCTGGAGAAGCTCCTTGATGTTCAAGCGGCCGCCTTGCGGCTGCGCGCGGAAGTATTCGCGGGAGACTTCCTTCAGCGGCAGGAAGCCGTGGCGCTGCCCACCGTATTCGACGAAGGCCGCTTCGAGGCTGGGCTCGACGCGGGTAATGCGACCCTTGTAGACGTTGGCTTTCTTCTGCTCGCGGGCGGCGATCTCAATCGACAGGTCGTAAAGTTTCTGACCATCCACCAAAGCGACGCGCAACTCCTCTGACTGAGTTGCATTGACAAGCATTCTCTTCATTTGCCCCTGCTGGAATGTGACAAGGGGCCATTGAGCGGGGAGTGCGGGGAGCCGGGGTGCTAACGGAGGGTGTGACGTGGCAAGTGGTCATTGTCATGTGAGCGGCGAGTGGTTGGCACTCGCAAACGCTGTTCAAACCCGCCTCGATCGTCCGGCCGTTTCGGAGCGGCCACCTCATTCGCGGTGACCTTTAGCTTCCCGAAACGCGTGGCTAGTACCGAGCGCTCTGCGCTCTGCTCAAGGCCCAAGCGATGGTCTGGGTATCCAGAACCAACTAAACTGCGGCGCAATATGCCCAAGGGCCCTCGCGCCTCGTGATGCGTGCGGTCCTTTAACACCCGGCATTGCCGTGGCCCGGGACCGGCACGAGCGGCGCGGACTATAGCAACACAACGCCGTCAAATCAATGCGTTACGAGAGACGGGTGGTAGCGACGAACGATTCACCGCGGGAAAACACAGCTTCGGTCGGCGTTCGCCAGTTACAGGTGACTGCCGACGACGTGGGCCAGCGGATCGATAACTTCCTGCTGCGACACTTCAAGTCGGTGCCGCGCAGCCGTGTCTATCGGTTGCTGAGGCGCGGCGAGGTTCGCGTCAACGGGCGGCGCGCAAGACCCGATTACCGGCTTGCGTCCGGTGACAGGCTGCGGCTGCCCCCCGTTCGGACCGGTGGCGACAAGCCGCCGGCGCGCGTACCGCAGAGCCTGATCGAGCGCATCCGCGCCGCAATCGTGTATGAAGACCCGGATCTGCTCGTCATCAACAAGCCCGCAGGCCTCGCCGTCCATGGCGGCAGCGGTCTCGGTTTTGGCGTGATCGAAGCGTTGCGCGCTGCCCGGCCCAAGGAGACTCTTGAATTGGTGCATCGGCTTGATCGGGAAACGAGCGGCTGCCTGCTGGTCGCGCGCCGCCGCGCCAGCCTGCGTACGCTGCACGCGCTGATGCGAGAGGGCGCGGTCGAGAAGCGATATCTGACGCTGCTCGCCGGTCGATGGACGCTCGGCCGCAAGCGGATCGATGTGCCCTTGAAGACACGCCAGCTTCAGGGCGGCGAGCGCGTGGTGAAGGCGCATGCGGGCGGCAAGTCCTCGGCCAGCCAGTTCTGCCCGATCCAGTTCTATGCCAAGCGCGCGACGTTCATGGAAGTCCAGATCGAAACCGGGCGCACGCATCAGATCCGGGTGCATGCTGCGTATGCCGGTCATCCGGTCGCGGGCGATGACAAGTACGGTGATCGCGAGTTCAATGCCGCGCTTCGCAAGCTCGGACTCGAGCGCATGTTCCTGCACGCACATACGGTGAGCTTTACCTGGCCCGAAACGGGCCGCGAGTTCACGGTGAGCGTTCCGCTCGACGACAACCTGAAAGCGGTACTCGACCGGCTGTAGCGTTGCCTAGGGAAAGCCCGCACGACGCAGCGCGCCGGCCAGCCAGATGAGCGGCAAGCCGATGAGCGCCGTCGGATCGGTCGAATCAATGCGTTCGAGCAGCGTGATGCCCAGACCCTCGGACCGGAAACTGGCCGCGCAGTCGAACGGCCGATCGAGATCTACATAACGCGAGATCTCCTCCAGGCTGAGCGCGCGAAAATGGACGCGCGTTTCATCGACGTGTTCATCGCACTTGCTGTCGCCGTGTCGCGCCAGGCAAGCTGCCGTGTAGAAACTGACGGTCTGCGCGCTGGCATCGGTCAGCTGTTCAATTGCTCGCGCGGCGCTCCCGGGCTTGCCGACGATGCGGTCGCGGCACACGGCCACCTGATCCGCCCCCAGGACCCACGCATTGGCGTGCTGGACCGCAATGGCAGCAGCCTTCGCCCGCGCCAGACGCATGGCGAGCCCGCGCGGTGTCTCGCCCGTCCGCGGCGACTCATCGACCTCGGGCGCTCGAACCTCGAACGGTATGCGGAGGCGCGCCAGGAGGTCTTTTCGATAACGCGAACCGGAGGCCAGAATCAGGGCCGGTGGCATGTGTTTACTGCTGTAAAAACAATAATTTGCGGAAGGAAAACCTTTGACACAAGGGGGTCCCGTCACTATGATACCGCGCCCATGTCGCGGGACCCGGCGGAGCAGCTCGATGTCGCGGCGTTGGCCGCTCACGGTTCCCAGCTTGAATTCGAATGCGAGCTGAAAGCGCTGACACGCGTCGCGCCGCTGTTGAAGGAGACGCGGGGCAGGGTGCGCGGACAGTTCCGCTTTCACAACGAAGCCGGGTTCCCGGGGGCGGACGGGCGAATCACGGCGACGCTCGAGTTGACCTGCCAGCGCTGTCTCGAGGAGGTCGTACTACCGGTCGATGCCGAGTGCCGGCTCGTCTTCGCGGATGTCGAGCTGAACGATGAAGACACGCCGGCCGGCTACGAACTGGCAACGACGCAGGCTGGCCGGATCAGTTTCGCCGAGCTGGTCCAAGACGAGCTACTCCTCGCCCTGCCGCTGGTCGCGGCGCATGGCGAGGGCAGTGGTTGTGTGCCGCGGCCTGCGGCGGAATCGACGGCCAGGAAGGAGCCGACGCAGCGTCCGTTCGCAGGGCTGCGCGACCTGATGAAAGATCGATACTGATTTGGAGAACACCATGGCGGTTCAAAAGAGCAGGAAGACACCCTCTAAGCGCGGCATGCACCGGTCGCACGACGCGTTGCGCAAGCCGGCGCTGTCGGTCGACCCGAAGTCGGGTGAGACCCACCTGCGCCATCGCATTACCCCCGACGGCTTTTACCGGGGCCGCAAGGTGATCGACGTTCCGACCGATCAGGATAAGGACTGATCCGCGCCCGCGGCCGCGACTCCCGCCAGGCAGCCGGCTTGGCTCCCGTGCACACAATTGCCGTCGACGTGATGAGCGGCGACCGCGGTCCCGCGACGTGCGTGGCCGCTGCCGTGCAGTTTTTGCGTGAACGCGCCGATCTCGCGCTCATTCTCGTCGGCAATCCACAGGTCATCAACGCCGAGCTGGGTCGAAATGGCCAGGGAACGCACGCGCGTCTCGGCGTGCAGGCGGCGAGTCAGGTGGTCGGCATGGACGAGCCACCGCGCGAAGCCGTGCGGCGCAAAAAGGATTCATCGATGCGCCGCGCGATCGATCTGGTGAAGGAGGGCCGCGCGCAGGCCTGCGTCAGCGCCGGCAACACCGGTGCGCTCATGGCGACCGCTCACTTCGTGCTGCGTTCGCTCCCGGGTGTCGATCGTCCTGCC
Source organism: Steroidobacteraceae bacterium (assembly GCA_036515135.1). Classification (GTDB taxonomy): domain Bacteria; phylum Pseudomonadota; class Gammaproteobacteria; order Steroidobacterales; family Steroidobacteraceae; genus DATBVX01. The sequence continues at coordinate 15,431 of DATBVX010000211.1, read as the reverse complement.
ATCATGTCCGCAATCCCCGCAGTAGGTGGTCACACGCACATGCTGGACCTCGGGGCGAATGCAGCCTGTACGGCGGAACAACTGTGCCAGTTTGCCGTGATGGGGTCGGTCGTCGCCGCTGATCTGAATCCGAACGGGCGGCCGCGCGTCGGACTCCTCAATATCGGCGAGGAAGACATCAAGGGCCATGCCATCGTGCAGGACGCGCATCGCCTGTTGAGCGCGACTAAGGTGAATTACGTCGGATTCGTCGAGGGTGATGACATCTTCACCGGCGAAGTGGACGTGGTGGTCACCGATGGCTTTACCGGCAACGTCGCCCTCAAGACCATGGAAGGTCTGGCACGCATGATCGGCAGCTCCGCCCGCGAGGAATTCTCGCGTAACCCGCTGCGGCGCCTGATGGCAGTCGCGGCGTGGCCGGCGATCGACGCCCTGCGCGCACGGCTCGATCCGCGCCGCTACAATGGCGCCAGCATGGTCGGATTGAATGGCATCGTCATCAAGAGCCACGGAGGCGCGGATGAATTCGCGTTCCGCCATGCCATCCTCACTGCCGCGGCCGAGGCCGTGCGCGGTGTGCCGTCGCAGATCGCCGCCGAACTCGCGGCGGCGACTCATTGATGCCGTACTCGAAAATCGCCGGTACCGGCCGCTACCTTCCTGAGAAGGTGCTCACCAATTTCGATCTCGAGAAAATGGTCGATACCACCGACGAGTGGATTCGCACGCGTACCGGCGTCGAGCGTCGCCACATCGCCGCGGAGGGCGAGACGACCGTCGACCTGGCGGAACCGGCAGCGCGCGCGGCGATCCACGCGGCTGGCGTCACGCCCGAAGACATCGACTTCATCGCGTTCGGAACCACGACGCCGGACCTGGTCTTTCCGAATTGCGGCGTCCTGCTGCAGGCACGGCTGGGTATCCATGGCTGCCCCGCCTTCAGCGTCGAGACGGCATGCAGTGGCTTCATCTACGCGCTCTCGATCGCCGATAAGTACATCCGCTGCGGCGAATCGCATTGCGCGCTGGTCATCGGCGCCGAAACGTTGTCACGGATGGTGGATTGGAAGGATCGCCAGACCTGTGTGCTGTTCGGCGACGGGGCGGGAGCTGTGGTTCTCACGCCAGCCGACGAGCCTGGCATCATGTCGACGCACCTCCATGCGGACGGTCAATACGAGGACCTTCTTTTCTATCCGGGCGGCGTTTCAAAAGGCTGGCAACACCCGTCAACCGGCGGCAAGGGATTGCAGATGAAGGGCAACGAAGTGTTCAAGGTCGCGGTGAACACCCTCGGACGAATCGTCGAGGAGACGCTTGAGGCCAACAAGCTCGATCGCGCGAAAATTGACTGGCTGATTCCCCACCAGGCGAACATTCGCATCATCCAGGCGACGGCCAGGAGGCTCGAGATGCCGATGGAACGCGTCATCGTCACCGTGCACGAGCAAGGCAATACCTCAGCCGCATCCGTCCCGATGGCGCTCGACGTAGCCGTGCGCGATGGCCGCATCAAGCGCGGCCAGCTGTTGCTGTTGGAAGCGTTTGGCGGCGGGTTTACCTGGGGCGCCGCGCTGATAAAGTACTAAGCGGATTGCTTGATCGGGCGCAAAGCGGTGATCGCGGGCTCGTTTTCGGGTGTAGCAGCGGCGCGCCGCAACGATTCCGCTCGAGGTCGGTGGACGCGCTCTCGCCACACGGTGAACGGATCCCATCCCGATGAGGTCGCCCCTGGAGCTGAATCGATGGACGTCGGCTTGCCGGAATCTGCGGTCATGGCTCGCTCGTTGTTATTGTGCGCAGACTGTAGGGGAAACGCCCCGAGGAGAAGCGTGAAGTCCCTCACAGTCCGGCCGATCTGCAGACCACGACGCGGCCCTCTTGGGCGGCCCTGGGGTCGCCTGCCACCGCTGGCGCGGGCCCCGAAGCCTAGTGCATGAGTCATGTGGAAGTATTTGTTTCCATTATTCTTTTTGATGCTCGCGGGCCCCGGCGCGTACGCTGACATCTTTCTGATGCCGGCCGCGGGAATCGACCTGATCGGGGAGGAGGCGAGTACCGTCGCGCAGTACGAGGACACCATGCCGGATATCGCGCGCCGACATGGCCTGGGATACGAGGAAATCCTGAGCGCAAACCCGGGCACCGATGCCTGGTTGCCGGGCGATGGCCGTGAAATCTCGCTTCCCACGCGCCACATCCTGCCGCCGGCGCCCTTTGAGGGTGTGATCATCAATCTGCCCGAGCATCGCCTGTACTACTTTCCCAAACCGCTCGCGGGCCGGCCGCAACAGGTGATCACGCATCCGATCAGCGTCGGTCAAATGGACTGGGAGACTCCGCTCGGCATCACCAAGGTTGTTTCAAAGGTGCGTAAGCCGACCTGGTATCCGCCGCAGTCGATCCGTGATCAGCACGAGCAGGACGGCAGCCCGATTCCGGCGGCGGTGCCGCCCGGCCCTGATAATCCGTTGGGCGATTACGCACTGCGGCTCGGCATTCCAGGCGGGGCGTACCTCATCCACGGCACGAACAGGCCGGTGGGTGTCGGTATGCAGATCACGCATGGTTGCATCCGCATGTACCCGGAAGACATCGAGTCGCTGTTCCGCATGGTGTCGGTGGGGACCAAGGTGCGAATCATCAATCAGGCGGTGAAGACGGGTTGGACTGGCGATGTGCTGTATCTCGAGGTGCATCCGCCACTCGAACACAGCGCGTCGCGCGCCATCGACCTCACCGAGCTCACCCGCGTGCTGGTGAGCGCCACGCACGATCGCCCGGTGCGCATCAACTGGCCGCTGGCTGAACGAGTGCTCGGGGATGCGCGTGGCCTGCCAGTGGCAGTGTCGTTGCCACAGATCACGGCCTCAGTGGAGTAAAAAAAAGCGCCGCGGTCTTGAGCCGCGGCGCTTGCTGGAACGACTGCTTAAGAGTCGGATTACTTCGACATCGACTTCTTGAACATGCGATCGATCTTCTCGTTGGTCGCATCACAGCACGACTGGCTGGCCTGGGCGGCCGAGAGTGCCTGATTTGCCGTGCTCTGCGCCCCATTAGCCGCAGCCTGCGCTGCAGAAGCTACGCTCGAGGCGGAGCTGGCTGCATCGCGGGCACCGGAAGCATCCGACTGGAGCTTCGCAACCTGTGATTTGAGGTCATCGACCTGCGCCTGGAGCGGCTTGAGGTCGGTGCAAGCCGACATCAGACCCAAACACAGCAATGCCGTGGAAGCCTTCAGCATCATTGAACTCTTCATGAATATTCCCCTTTTCGTTCGTGAGATTCTCGGGTAGCCCGAAGTCCAACACTCCAGCTCCACCCACGGGCCTGGGCCCACGCGCGAGCCGAAACGGAACGGCGCATAAATGACCAGATTTGCGCGCGGGATGCAATAGAAATTCGTGCAATTGTCGTTGCGAAGCGACAATCGCCTGGCTGTGTTGACAGCAGCCCGGTCAACGCGTACGCGGCGCGTGCGATCCTCTCAGTTGCGTCGCCGCTTCGAGTCGCGCAGGTTCACCTGCACCGAATTCGCTCGAGGAGGTGCGCGCTCGTCGTCCGCGAGCACAAGCTTGGCTGAGGTCGTCGAGGTCGCGCGGACGCTCGGCGGAAAGCGAAGACTATTTGCGACCTAACTGCACCGTCTGCAAGCAGTCCTCGATGCCACCACGGAGTTTCGGTGGCGGGCGCACGAATGTCAGCGCCGCCGATGGCAATGACGTCGCGCGGAGCGGGCCGTGGCTACTGCTGCGTGCCCGAAGCGGGCGAGAGTTCTGCGCTCATTGGGCGAGGGTACCGCCTGATCGAGAGCCTGTTGCCGATTGGCACGAACTGTATATACTTACAGTTGTGAAAATCCATACGAGATTTCCAATGTCAGACCTCACTCCGCGCCAGACGCAGATCCTCCGGCTGATCCAGACCCGAATATCGGAATCTGGCATGCCGCCGACGCGCGCCGAGATCGCCCGAGAACTGGGTTTCAGGTCCGCCAATGCGGCGGAGGAGCACCTGCGCGCCCTGCAACGCAAGGGCGCGATCGAGCTCATTCCGGGTGCCTCGCGTGGCATCCAGCTCAAAGACACCTTGCGTGAGCAGCTCGGACTGCCGCTCGTCGGCCGCGTCGCTGCGGGCCGGCCGATTCTCGCCGAGGAGCACATCGAAGGGCGCTATCAGATCGACCCCGAACTGTTCCAGCCCCGACCGCACTACCTTCTCAAGGTCATCGGCATGAGCATGCGGGACGCCGGAATTCTGGATGGCGACTTCGTGGCCGTGCACCGCACTCCCGAGGTCCGCAATCGCCAGATCATCGTCGCGCGCCTCGAGAATGAAGTGACGGTCAAGCGCTACCGCCAGGAAGGGACCGTGGTATGGCTCATGCCCGAGAACAGCGAGTTCGAACCGATCCGCGTCGACCTCAAGAACCAGTCGTTGCTCATCGAGGGCGTCGTGGTCGGCGTCGTACGCCGCGGCGATGGCGGGACGCGTGTATTCGGCCGCAGTGAGCGGCGCCACGGCTGACCGGATCACGACGCGCGGCCGCGTTCGGTGAGCAAGCGCTCGAGCCGCTCGAAATAGGCGGATTCGTCGGGCGGCGTGCCGCGACGCCCGGCTTCCCACAGCGTTTCCCCCAGTGCTTCGAGCATGCGGTGTTCGGCCGCGTGGGCCGAGCCCAGGCGCTCGCTGAGCTGGTCGTGAATCCGCGCGATCCCCATCGGGCGGTCCGTGCTCACCTGGTCGCGGATCGCCAGGTGAAGCCCCATGTGCAGGAATGGATTCTCGCCACCGGCCTCCGGAAGAAAATCGCCTGCAAGCGCCGCCTCGGGCGCCTCCAGCAACGCGTGATACTCCGGGTGTTCGGCAATCACCCGCGCGATCTGCGCTTCGAGCGGTGCCAGCGACTGGCCCGCGCGCCACTTGCGCCACGACGCGACGTACACGCTTCGCAGCTGTTCGCGGTTCCGCTCATGGAAAAACGGCATGGCTACTGCTTTCTGCGTGCGATCGGCGCTCGCGACCTCGTGCTGCGCACCGCTTGCCGCCGCTGGCGCGCGGGCCTGGCCGTATTTCCGGTCTTCTGATCGTACTCACACAAGTCGAGCAGCACGCAATTCGGGCACTTTGGATTGCGCGCAATGCACACATAGCGTCCGTGCAGGATGAGCCAGTGATGCGCGTGCCGGCGGAACTGCTCGGGCACGACCTCGAGGAGCTTCTGTTCGACTTCGAATGGCGTTCGACCAGGCGCCAGCCCCAGGCGGTTGGCCACACGGAAGATGTGAGTATCGACGGCGATGGTGGATTGCCCGAACGCGACGTTGAGGATGACGTTGGCCGTCTTGCGCCCTACGCCGGGCAGCGACTCGAGCGCCTGGCGATCGTTGGGAACCCGGCCGTTGTAACGCTCGATGAGGATGCGGCAGGTCTCGATGAGATTGCGCGCCTTGGTGTTGTAGAGGCCAATCGAGCGAATAAACGTCGCAAGGCCGGAGACACCGAGCGCGAGCATCGCCTCGGGTGTGGGCGCGTCGCGAAACAGAGCCGCCGTCGCCTGGTTGACGCTCTTGTCGGTGGCCTGCGCGGACAGGACGACCGACACCAGCAGCTGGAACGGGTTGGCGTACTCGAGCTCCGTGCTGGGATTCGGATCGGCGGCCTGCAACCGCGCGAAAACTTCATGGCGCGCGGCCGGAGTCATGACCCGGCTCCGTTCTCGTGCCGCACCGCCGCTTGCCGTTTCTTCTCTGCCAGCAGGCGCTGCCGTTCATCGTCCTCGTGCGCACGCCGTGTTACGTGCGCGTCGTACCGTCGGCGATGATTGGGCGCCTGCCGTTGCAGCAGCGCGAATCCGGCAATCGGCAGCGGATTGCCCCGTGCGTCGGTCAGCAGTCGCATGTCGATGCAATCCACCGGACAGGGTGACAGGCACAGCGCGCAGCCCGTGCAATCAGCACTCAACACCGTGTGCATGACGCGATGCGCGCCGACGATCGCATCGACGGGGCACGCCGGAAGGCACTTGGCGCAGCCGATGCAACGATCCTCGTCGATCACCGCGACCAGCGGTTGCGTTTCGGTGCCGTAACGCGGATTGAGCGGGGCAAATTCGCGGCCCAGATGCGTGGCAAGGGCACGGATGGTGGAGTTCCCACCTGGCGGGCACTGGTTGATGTCCGCGTCTCCCGCCGCGATCGCCCTGGCATACGGCCGGCAACCGGGATACCCGCAGCGCGTGCATTGCGTCTGCGGCAGCAGCGCGTCGATCGCGTCGATCACTGGGCTCGCAGCCTCGCGGGTCACTTCACTTTCATGCCTGGCTGCGCACCTGCATCGGGTGCCAGCAGAAAGGGTCCGTCGCCGTCGGAGCTGGCGGCGAGAACCATGCCTTCGGAAACGCCAAATCGCATCTTGCGTGGTTCCAAGTTGGCGACCATCACCGTGAGGCGCCCCTCGAGCTGTGCCGGATCGTAGGTCCCGCGAATGCCGGCGAATACGCTGCGCTTCTCGCCGCCGAGATCGAGCGTAAGTCGGAGCAAGCGGTCAGCGCCCTCCACGGTTTCGGCGCGTTCGATGCGCGCCACGCGCAGGTCGAGCCGGTTGAAATCATCGATCGAGATTCTTCCCCCTTGGACCGCGGCAGAGGGAGAGGGTTGGGGTGAGGGAGCTTGCGAATTCGAGGTATTCACCTTGGCAGTTTCCTTTTCGATGTCGAACAACGCGTCGATCTGTCGGGCGTCGACCCGCTCCATGAGGTGTTCGTAGGGATGAATCGACAGCGGCGGATCCTCGCGCAACTGCGACCAGCGCAACGGCAATGCGACGCCGAGCATCGCGGCAGCACGCGCGGCGGTCGCCGGGAGAATTGGCGCCAGCAGCAGCGTCAGCTGGCGGAATGCGTGCATGCAATCCGAGCACACCTCCCACAAGCGCCGTTCCTGCGCCGGATCCTTCGCGAGCACCCAGGGCTTCTCCTGGTTGATGGCCTCGTTCATCCGGTCGGCCAGCTCCATGATCTCGCGTGCCGCCTTGGAGAATTCCCTCTCTTCGTAATGGCCACTGATCCGCTTCTCGGCCTCGAGCACGCGCGCCGACCAGCTCGCGGTGGCGACCGGTCGTTGCGGGTCGACAGGCAGAAGCTCGCCACGGAAGCGTTTGCTGATGAACCCTGCCGCGCGGCTCGCGATGTTCACGTACTTGCCGATCAGGTCAGCGTTGACGCGCGCCACGAAATCGTCGGGGTTGAAATCGAGATCCTCGACATTGGCGTTGAGCTTGGCAGCGATGTAATAGCGCAGCCACTCGGCATTCATCCCGAGATCGAGATAGCGCAGCGGACTCAGGCCGGTGCCGCGCGACTTCGACATCTTCTCGCCCGACACGGTGATGAAACCGTGCACGTAGACGTTGTCGGGCACTTTGTACGGGCGACCCGCGAACTTGAGCATCGCCGGCCAGAACAGCGTGTGAAAGTAGATGATGTCCTTGCCGATGAAGTGCACCTGTTCGGTCCGGGGATCGGCGAGCAGTTTCTCGAAGTCGATACCCTTCCTGACGCAGTAACTCTTCAGGCTCGCGAGGTATCCGATTGGCGCGTCCAGCCACACGTAGAAGTACTTGCCGGCTGCGTCGGGGATCGGGATGCCGAAGTAGGGCTCGTCACGCGAGATGTACCAGTCGCCGAGCGCCCGGTCTCCCAGGCCGCCAAGCCACTCGCGCGCCTTGTTCGCGACCTGGGGTTGAAGGCGACCGGGGGTGCCGGTCCACGCGCGCAGGAACTCGACGCACTGCGGATCGGAGAGCCGGAAAAAGAAATGATCCGACGTCCTCAAGACCGGTGCAGCTCCGGACAGCGTCGAGTAGGGGTTGACCAGGTCGGTCGGCGCATAGACCGAGCTGCACACTTCACAGGCATCGCCGTACTGGTCTTTCGAGTGACAGTTCGGGCATTCGCCCTTGATGTAGCGATCGGCCAGGAACATCCCCTTGACAGGGTCGTAGAACTGTTCGACCGCCTTCTGGTAGATCAGTCCCGCGGTCTTGAGCTTGCGGTAGACATCCTGGGAGAGCTCGACATTCTCCGGCGAGTCGGTGGAATGCCAGTGATCGAAGCTCAGATGAAAGCCCTCGAGATACCGGGGCCGCTCGGCCGCGATGCGTGCCACGAGCTGCTGCGGCGTGATGCCCTCTGCCTGCGCCTTGAGCATGATTGGCGCGCCGTGGGCGTCATCGGCGCACACGAAATGCACTTCGTGTCCCCGCATGCGCTGGAACCGCACCCAGATATCGGCCTGGATGTACTCCATGATGTGGCCGATGTGGAACGAGCCGTTGGCGTAGGGCAGCGCAGTAGTGACGAAGAGTTTGCGGGGCGACGGTGGCATGAAAGAAGCGGTCAGGGGTTTGCGGTCAGGGCTTGGTGAAGAATCTTACCTCCTAACTAACCGCTAACCGCTAACCGCTATCTTTCAGCGCCTCGAACTTTGCCTTGTTGATGCCCTTCTTGTAAGCCTCGGCACCCGTGACCATCCGCTGATCGAGCAGGAGCTGGATGGCAGTATCCATCGTTCGCATGCCGTGCTGCGCGCCGCTCTGCATGGTGTTCTCGAGCTGATCGAGCTTGCCCTGGCGGATCAGGTTGGATACGGCAGGCGTATTGACCAGGATCTCGAGCGCGGCCACGCGTCCACTCTTGTCGGAGCGCTGCAGAAGCTGCTGGGACACGACACCGCGCAGCGACGTGGACAACATCGTGCGCACGTGCGCCTGCTTGTCCGCGGGGAAGGCGTTCACCATGCGATCGACGGTCGCAGCCGCGCCGTTGGTGTGCAGGGTCCCCATGACCAGGATCCCCATCTCGGCCGCCGTAACGGCAATGCTCATCGTTTCCAGATCGCGCAACTCGCCAACCAGGACGACGTCGGGATCTTCGCGCAAGGCCGAAAGCAGTGCCGCGGCAAAGCTAGGGCTGTGCACTCCGACTTCGCGCTGGCTGATGAGACAGTTCTTGCGCTGATGCACGAACTCGATCGGATCCTCGATCGTCAGAATGTGACCCTTTATCCGCGTGTTGATGTCATCGATCATCGCCGCAAGGGTGGTCGACTTGCCGGAGCCGGTCTTGCCGGTGACCAGGATCAGGCCACTGATCACCCGACAGAGGTTGCGCACGGCCTCGGGCATGTTGAGCTCATCGAGCGTCAACGCCTGCGAGGGGATGATGCGGAACACCGCACCCATGCCGTTCAGCTGGCGCATGACGTTGACGCGGAAGCGCGCCACACCCTGGAGGTGATAGGCGAAGTCCGTGCCGTCCTTGGCCTCGAATCGCTCGAGTGCCTGGCGCGGCAGAATTTCGTAGAGCGCTTCGCGGACGAACTCGGCCTTGAGCGGGTCCGGGCGCAGCGTCAGCAGATCGCCGTACAGCCTGAGCCGTGGCGGATCGCCGGCGATGAAATGCAGGTCCGAGCCCTTGCGCTCGAGGACTTCGGCGAGGAATTCGTCGATGCGTGCCAAGCCGTTGCGCCCGATTCCGTCGTGTACCCGATCAGCCGCTGGCGAGATCGAGCTTCGGGAGGATGCTGGTGTCGGTGACGAAATTCTGGAACTGACGCTTGTCCGAGGCGTAGGCAAACGCGTCGTCCGGATCGATCTCCTTGGCCTTGATCGCCGCCAGCAATGCCATGTCCATCAGCTGCATGCCGGTATCACGGCCCGTCTGCAGCTGGCTCGGGACCTGGTGTGTCTGATCCGACATGATGAGCTTGGCGATCGCCTTGGTCATCACCAGCACTTCGCACACCGCACGCCGTCCGCGTCCATCGGCGCTTTTCACCAGCACCTGCGTGATCACCGCGATCAGACTCTGCGCCAGGAAGCTCTTGGTCTGCTCGCGCTCGTCCACGGGCAGCGCGTCGATCACACGGTCGATGGTCTTGGTGGCGCTGGTGGTGTGCAGCGTCCCCAGCACCAGGTGACCCGTTTCGGCCGCGGTCATCGCCATCGAGATGGTCTCCGCATCGCGCAACTCACCGACCAGGATCACGTCGGGATCCTCGCGCATGGCTGCCCGCACGCCCTCGGCGAAACTCGGCAGGTGCGTCCCCAACTCGCGCTGGATCACCTGGCTGTTCTTGCTGCGATGGACGAATTCGATCGGGTCTTCGAGGCTGATGATGTTGAGTCGCCGGTTCTGGTTGAGCAGATCGATCATCGAGGCGAGCGTCGTCGACTTGCCGGTGCCGGTTGACCCCGTGACCAGGATCATGCCCTGGTGGTAGTCGCACAGCTTCTTGACGACTGGCGGCAGGTTGAGCCGATCGATGCTCGGAATTTCGCTCGGGATCGAACGGAAGGTGGCGCCAACGCCCGTCTCTTTGCGGAAGACGTTGACGCGGAAGCGGCCGCCGTCCTCCGAGACATAGGAAAAATCGATGTCGTTTCCGTGGAGGAAGCGTTCGTTCTGCGTCTTGGTCATGATCTCGACGACGTAGCCTTCGAGCTCGTTGTCACCGAGGGCGCGGAACTTGATCGGCATCAGGTCGCCGTTCATGCGCAGCATCGGCGGTACGCCCACGGCCAGGTGCACGTCGGAGCAGTTCTGGGCGAGCCCGAGCTTCAAGAAAGCGTCGATGCGGGGCATGCGATGTCGGTCAGCTCAGTGAGCAGCACGGGCGCCACTGTAGTCGCTGGTGGCGGGGGGAATCAATCGGCCGCGGCAGAGAAACGTACCGCGGCTGTGGAATCGGTCACAGAAACTTCTCGAGCGCGACCCGCATCTCCTCCATCGTCCTGAAGCGCTTGCTCTTGTCGACCGACATGGCGCGCATGGTCAGCTCGCCCAGGCCCGGCGGCAGGGTCGGATTGATCTCCTGTGGCGCGCGCGCCTTGCCCTGCACGTGCTGGTACATCACCGACATGTGGTCGCCGCGATGATACGGCGGCACGCCCGTGTACATCTCGTACATGATGACGCCGAGGCTGTAGACGTCCGCCGTTTCGTCCACCTTCTTGCCGAGGATTTGTTCCGGGGCCATGTACTTCGGCGAGCCGATCACGTAGCCGGTCTTGGTGAGCTGAGTGTCGCCCTCACGGTGTGCGGCCGCGACACCGAAATCGACGATTTTGAGCAGCCCTTCCTCGTTGATGAGCAAGTTCGCGGGCTTGAGGTCGCGATGTACGATGCCGACCTGGTGGGCCACCGTCATGCCGACGCAGATGTCGATCGCGAGGCGAATAGCGCGCTTCAGCGGCATGGGCTTCTCGTTGACGATCTCGCTTCCCAGCGTGTGCGACGGGAAGTACTCCATCGAGATGGCGTAGTTGCCGCGGATATAGAGGAAGTCGTAGATACGGATCACGTTGCGATGCGTGATCTTGCGCGAATACCTCAGCTCGTGGACGAAGCGCTTCATCATCTCTTCGTCCTGCGACACGTTGGGATTGAGGAACTTGAGGATCAGGCGCTCGTCGACCACCGTGTCTTCCATCAACAGCACGGTGCCGAACGCGCCCTTGCCGATCTTCTCGATGAACTTGTAACGTCCTTCGATGATGTCGCCGGGCTTGAGAGTGGCGATGTCGAGTTTCTGCGCTTGCGCCGTTTCTGCGCTCTTCACCACCGCCTCGAGCTCGCGATTGTCCATGAGCAGCGTCTTGGCGGGCTCAACAAACTGCGCAGCTTTCTGGTTGGCGGCCACCACGCTGTTCGAGTAGCGGGTCTCGAGCTGCTGCAGCGCGTTCATCGCCGCCTGCTGGATGGCGATGTCCGAATTGTTGCTCTGCTGGGCCTGCAGCTGCAGGCGGATGTGCTCGATCCGGCGCTCGTCGGCGACCTTCGCCAGCGTGCTCATCGCCTCGATGCGGATCTCCTTCTCGGTGCGTGTGAGCGTCTGCAGCACCGGCTCGATGATCTTGTGATCGCCGAGCTTGCCGAGGGCGCGTAAGACCACCGGCAGGCTGCGCGCGTTGCCGGTCTGGAGCATCTCGAGCAGCCGCGGCACGGCGCGCTTGCTGCCGATCTCCGCCAGCGCATCGATGGCGCGCTCGCTCACCCACCAGTCCTTGTCGCGGGTCGCCTCGATCAGGTGATTGACGGCACGCTCGTCCTTGGTCTGGTTGAGGATCTCGATCGCGGCGCGACGGATGTCCTCGTCCTCGTCCTTGACCAGCGCCAGCACCGCCTCGACCACCTTGGGTCCGCCGATCTTGCCAAGCGCGTCGGCCGCGCGGCTGCGCACCCACCAATCGTCATCCTTGATCACCTCGAGCAGGTGCTTCACCGACTTGGGCGTGCCAATCTCGTTCAGCACCTCCACCGCTGCGCGCCGCGAGTATTCGTTCTCGTCCTTGAGCACGTCCACGAGATAGCGGGCCGTTTCCGGATCATTCGCCTTGATGACGACGTCGACCGCCTTGTTCTGCACGTCGATCTCGGGATCCTTGAGCAGCTGGCAGACCAGCTGCACATTGATCGGAGCATCGAGACGCGCCAGCGCGACGAGCGCCGCCTGGCGTACGAGCTTGTTCGGATCCTTGAGCTGCCCCTGGATCGCGTGCGAAACCGTCGGGTTGTTGAAGCGGCCCAGGATATTGATGATGTGGACGCGCGCGATCGGGTCCTTGCCCTCGATGCGGCTGATGAGATCAGGCACGGCTTTCTCGTCCGCGATCTCACCCACGATGCGAAACAGCGCGGCCTTTTCGTTCGGCTCCTGGTTGTAGGCCGCCGTCAACAGGTCGCGGACGGTGAAGCGCGCCTTTTGGGTGGATATGACTTCGAGCACCGAGGGCTTGGACACGCCCTCCTGGCTCAATAATTCCAGCAGCATGCCGGGCGGGTAGTTCTTGCTGCTCGCGAGCGCCCACGCGATGCCGGCCACGGCGCGCGGGTTGGTGTCGCTCAGCCCCGCGGCGATCAGCGGGAAGGTCTTGGTATCGATAAGCGAGGAGAGCACCTCGACGTAGGCGAGTGTCTCCTTCTTATCCGATGACGCCAGCGCATCGATGATCGGCTCCACGGCGCCAGCACCCATGCTGGCGAGCCGGGTGAGCGCTTTCTTGGCCGCGAGACTGGTCGTGTCGCCGCTCGCCTTGATGTCGGCGATCAGGCGCTCGGCCTTCATCGTGCTGAGGAAACTCATGCATCCATCATGATTACAGCGGCGGGCGGATTATGCCACAAGGTTTTCACACGACCTTGACGATTGGGTCAACGTATCGGTCGAGTCGAGTCCTGATGGGCGCGCCGGGCCCACGCCCGCGCCGGCCGGCAAGACCGACCGGGGCAGGCCATTCGGTTACAATGCCCGCCCTTTCGCATCGCTATCCGCACATGAGCGTTGTGCCCGAGAGCACTCTTCGGAACTGCATCGAGTCGTATCGCGATCCCTGGCTGAAGCGCAGCCTGGGTGAAGCGCAGGCCGTGCGCTCGGTCCGCATCTCGGCGGACTCGGCGGAGGTCGAGGTGGTGCTGGGATTTCCGGCCGCGGACTACGGGCCCGAACTGGCGCGGGCGCTGGCGAGCCATGCGGCAGCGGTCATCGGGGCCGGAAAACTCAAGATCCACGTGAGCAGCGAGATCATCGCGCACGCCGTGCAGGGAAATCTCAAGCCCCTCAAGTCGATCAAGAACGTCGTGGCCGTGGCTTCGGGCAAGGGCGGTGTAGGCAAGTCCACGGTGGCGGCGAATCTCGCGCTGGCATGGTCCAGCCAGGGCGCCCAGGTAGGGGTCCTGGATGCGGATATCTACGGGCCGAGCCAGCCACGGATGATGGGCCTGAGCGGCCAGCGGCCGGTCACGCGCGATGGCAAGCTTCTCGAGCCGCTCAGGGCGCATGGGCTCGAGGTGATGTCCATTGGTTTTCTCATCGATGAAGAGCAACCGATGGTCTGGCGCGGGCCCATGGTGACGCAGGCGCTCACGCAGCTCCTCGGCGACACCCACTGGGGCGAGCTGGACTACCTCGTGGTCGATATGCCGCCCGGAACCGGCGATATTCAGCTCACCTTGTCCCAGCGCGTGCCCGTGAGCGGGGCAGTGATCGTCACCACGCCCCAGGACATCGCGCTGCTCGATGCCCGCAAGGGACTCAAGATGTTCGAGAAGGTTTCGGTGCCGGTGCTGGGCGTGGTCGAGAACATGAGCACTCACATCTGCCCGAAGTGCGGGTACGAGGAGCACATCTTCGGCACGGGTGGCGGGGCGCGCATGGCGGGCGAGTACCGGGTCGAGTTGCTGGGCGAGCTGCCGCTCGACATCCACGTGCGCGAGCAGGCCGATGGCGGCCGGCCGACGGTGGTGGCGGAGCCTTCGAGTCCGCAGGCGCGCGCCTTCCTCGACATGGCCCGCCGTACGGCTGTGCGTCTCGCGTCGGGCGCTGGTGATCCAAGTCGCGCATTTCCCAGGATATCGGTCGAGGACACGTGAGCATCAAGTCGGACAAGTGGATCCGCCGCATGGCCCGCGAACAGCGGATGATCGAGCCGTTCGAGCCCGGCCAGGTGCGCGAGCGGCAGGGCGAGAAAATCATCTCCTACGGGACGTCGAGCTATGGCTACGACGTGCGCTGTGCGAACGAATTCAAGATCTTTACCAACATCAACTCGACCATCGTCGACCCGAAACGATTCGACGAGAAGAGCTTCGTCGATCTGGCGGCGGACGTGTGCATCATTCCGCCGAATTCCTTTGCGCTTGCCCGTACCGTCGAGTACTTCCGCATTCCGCGCAACGTGCTCGTACTTTGTGTCGGAAAAAGTACTTACGCGCGGTGTTTTCGCGGCGACACCCGCGTGGCACTGGTGGACGGATCAGCGCCGACGCTCGAGGAGATGGCTGACCGCCACGAACGAGGAGAGTTGGCATGGGGCTACAGCATCGGGACTAACGGGCGGCTCGTCGTGAGCCTGCTCGATGCGCCGCGATTTATCGGGCGCGATTCGCTGCTCGAGCTTGAGCTCGACAATGGTCGGTCTATTCACGCCACTCCCGATCATGTCTTTCTCATGCGGGATGGCCGGATGGTGCAAGCCGATTCGCTGCGTACGGGTGACTCGCTTATGCCTCTCTATCGGCAGGTGCGACGCGGTTACGAGATGGTGTATCAGCCGATCAACGGCCATCTGCTGCCGACGCATCGGCTCTCGGATGAATGGAACGTGCGGCACCGCATCTACGAAGACGTCTCCGGCACGCACCGCCACCACATCGATTTCAACCGGCGGAACAATCGACCCACGAACATAGAGCGGATGCCGGCGGCCCAGCATATCCGTATGCACAATGCCAATACGTACGGCGATGAATTCGATGCGCCGGAACACGGGGCGGCAATCCGGCAAGCGTTGGCGCGCCTAGCCTTGGACCCGCAATGGCGCGAGAGGTTCGTGCGCGCCCAGGCGGAGCGCGCAAACCTGTTCTGGAG
>DATBVX010000210.1:0-5682 GCA_036515135.1 Steroidobacteraceae bacterium | reverse complement strand
GCGCGCATCCAGCAGGGTTTGACGGTAGCGCTCGAAGCGGTGAAGAGCCTCGATGAGGACCGCATCCTGCGGGCGTTCGCGGCCGTGATCCGGGCGACACTCAGAACCAATTACTTCCAGACGGCGGCCGACGGTCAGCGGAAATCGTACTTCTCATTCAAGCTCGACCCGCATCAGGTTCCCGACCTGCCGTTGCCAAAGCCGCTTTTCGAGATTTTCGTGTACAGCCCGCGCGTCGAAGGCGTGCACCTGCGCATGGGAAAGGTGGCGCGTGGTGGCATTCGCTGGTCGGACCGGCGCGAGGACTTTCGCACGGAAGTTCTCGGCCTGATGAAGGCGCAGAACGTCAAGAACACCGTCATCGTCCCCGTCGGCGCGAAGGGTGGTTTCGTACCGAAGCGACTGCCGGCCGGGAGCCGCGAGGAGATACAGCGCGAGGTCGTGGCCTGCTACCAGACCTTCATTCGCGGCCTGCTCGATCTCACCGACAATATCGTCGGCGAGCGCGTCGTGCCGCCGGCGCAGACCGTGCGACGCGACGACAACGATCCCTACCTGGTCGTCGCGGCCGACAAGGGAACGGCGACGTTTTCCGACATCGCGAACGAGCTTGCAGCGGAGTACGACTTCTGGCTGGGCGATGCCTTTGCATCCGGCGGCTCCGCCGGCTACGACCACAAGAAGATTGCGATCACCTCTCGCGGCGCCTGGGAATGCGTCAAGCGTCATTTCCGCGAGATGGGGATCGACACGCAACGGCAGGATTTCGCGGTCGCCGGCATCGGCGACATGTCGGGTGACGTCTTCGGCAACGGCATGCTCCAGTCACCGCACATCCGGCTCGTCGCCGCGTTCAATCACCAGCACATCTTCCTCGATCCGGACCCGCAGGCGGTTGCGACCTTCAGGGAACGGCAGCGGCTGTTCGCTCTGCCGCGCTCGACCTGGGAAGACTACGACCGCAAGCTCATCTCCAAAGGCGGCGGCATCTTTTCGCGTGCGGCGAAATCCGTTGCGCTCAGTCCGCAGGCGCAGAACCTGCTGGGGCTCAAGGCCGCCAGTGCGACGCCCCAGGAAGTCATCCGCGCGATCCTCAAGTTGCCCGTCGACCTGTTCTGGAACGGCGGCATCGGCACCTACGTCAAGTCGAGCCGCGAATCGCATGCGCAGGTGGGTGATCGCACCAATGACGGCGTGCGCGTCAACGGCAATGAGCTGCGCGCCAAGGTCGTCGGTGAAGGCGGCAACCTCGGCTTCTCGCAGCTCGGGCGCGTGGAGTACGCGCTCGCCGGCGGGCGCATCAATTCCGACTTCATCGACAACTCCGGTGGCGTGAACTGCTCGGACCTCGAGGTCAACATCAAGATCCTGCTGAATGGCTTGATGCAGGGCGGCCGGCTCAAGCGCGCCGACCGCGACCGTCTCCTCGTCAGCATGACCGACGAAGTCGCCCAGCTGGTCCTGCGAAACAATTATCTGCAGAGCCAGGCCATCAGCACGCTCGAAGCCAACGCCGCCGAGCGCTTCAGCGAGCACATCCACGTCATCCGCGTGCTGCAGCAATCCGCCGAGCTCGATCCGGTCATCGAGTTCCTGCCCGATGACGAAGACGTCGCCGAGCGACGCCAGCGTCGCAGGGGGCTCACGCGACCCGAGCTTGCGATCGTGCTCTCCTACAGCAAGATCTGGCTCAACAACAAGTTGCTGCATTCGGACGTGCCGGAAGACCCGTATCTTTCCAAGGAACTGGAGCGCTACTTCCCGGCCGCGATCCGCAGGCGCTTTGGACGCTCGCTCAGCCGCCACCGTTTGCGACGCGAGATCATCGCAACGGCAACGACCAACAGCCTCGTGAATCGCATGGGCCCGGTATTCGCGCTGCGGGCCCAGGGGGACACGGGCGTCGAGACCGGCAAGATCGCCCGGGCCTATTCGATTGCCCGCGAAGTGTTCGACATGCGCGAGCTGTGGCGTGAGATCGAGGACCTCGACAACCGCATCGCGGCCGAAACCCAGTACGCGATGATGTACCAGACGAGCCGGTTGCTGCGGCACATGACTTACTGGTTCCTGGCGCATCATCCGGACGATCTCGACATCGAGAGATCCGTTTCGCGCCTCGCCCCCGGCGTTGCGCGGCTCGGCAGGAACCTCGACGAGCTGCTTGTCGGTTCCGAGCTCAAGCATTACCGCGAGAGGGCCGAGCGCCTCAAGGACAACCGCGTGCCGGAGCCGATCGCGCTGCGCATCGCCGATCTAACGCCGATGCACGCAGCGCTCGACATCGTCGAGACGGCGCAATCCGCCGGCGTCGATGTCGAATATGCCGGACGCACCTATTTCAGGCTCGGTGAGCGCCTGAGCCTCGACTGGATTCGCGAGCAGATCGAAGGACTCGCCATCGAGGGCCATTGGCAGGCCGTGGCACGCGGAACGCTGCGCGACAATCTGTACGCGCTACAGCGATCGCTCTCCAACAGGGTGCTCGCCCGCGGCAACTCCAAGGACCCAACCCACGCGATCGACGGCTGGCTCGCCAAGCGCAAGGGTCAATTCGAATACATCCAGCGCACCGTCAACGACATGCGCAGCGGCGTCACCGCCGATTTCCCCACGCTCTCCGTAGCGCTCCAGGCAGTGCGCCGGATGGCAGAGCAGTAACAGAGCGAGGTGACTTATGCCGACGAGCGGGCCAACGCTCAACAACGAGAGGCCATCACGGCGATCGCCAGCGGTGCCGCTGTATCTCGACAACACCGGTCATCCGGCGGCGGATCGATTCGCGCTCGCCCGCGCATCGAAGAGCCACGTGCACGCGTTCGGTCTCGCCTGGGACGATACGAGCGGCCTGAACAATGGCCAGTACGCACCGTTTTCCTGGCGAAGCGCGTAGCGCAAAGAAGCGGAGCCAGATCCATTTGATCTGACGGCTTTTTTCTCCAAGGGACAAACGGGTGACGTGTTGGAGAGCATCGCGGGATTGACTCCGCGGCGTCGTGGGTGGAATCTGCCGGAGAGTCGAAGCACCGCTGCCGGGAGGGTCCCATGCATCGCGCATTCCCCGCCTTACTATCCGCTCTCGTGTTGGCGGCCTGCGCCCCCGGAGAGACGACTCGAACCGCGAAGAACGACGGGGTTCTGGTACCCACCTATTCCTGTGTCGGCACCCGCATCGCGCAGTCAAAGCACTGTCGCGCCGTGCGTTCTGTCAAACATCCTTCCGAAGTGACTCAGACGTCCAAGCCCACGGCCATCTCGGATCAGAACCGCCGGCGAAGCGCTGGCGGTATCTAGGTCATCGACCCTGATTTGCGGGGTCGTCGCGTCGGCTTCACTTCTTGTCTTTCGGCTTCAGCTGGTGAAGCAGGATTGAGTTGCCTTCGGAGTCGAGGCACACAGCCATCCGGCAGACCGGGCTGTGGATCACGTCGCTCTTGAAGGTGACGCCCTTGGCCTTGAGGTCGCTCATCAGCTTGTCGAGATCCTCGACTTCGAGCGCGATCGTTCCGCCGGCCTTGTCGCTCGGCGCGTCGGGAATGAAGTTGGTGAGCGCGAGGCAGCCGCCGCCCGGAAGGTCGTACTCGATCCAGTACTGCTCGCCCTGGTTGCCCATCGAACCCCGCTTGAGGCCGAGCGTTTCCTCGTAGAATTTTCGTGCCCGAGCCACATCGGTGACCGGGTACATGGTGAATGCCACCTTCTTGAACATGGAACACCCTCCTTCCCGCCGTATGATGGGGCGCGCCCGGCCGAGCTTACGCGTCTTGCCCTGTCACCTTCATGCAGCTATCCCTTCTCGTCACGACTTTTGACCGCCCCGAGGCACTCGCCTGCGTCCTCACGAGTATCGAGCGCCAGACTGAGCTTCCCGACGAAATTATCATCGCCGATGACGGTTCCGGGCCGTCGACGCGCCGCGTTGTCGACGACTTTCGGCAGCGGTTGGGTCGCGAAGTTCATCACGCGTGGCAGCGTCACGACGGTCCGCGCGTCGGCCGGGCCCGCAACATGGGCATGGCGATGGCGACGGGCGACTACGTCGTGCAGATCGACGGCGACATGGTGCTACATCCTAAGTTCATCGCGGACCACGCCCGCGCCGCGCAACAGGGATTCTGGTTCCAGGGCACGCGCATCCTGCTGGACGAGACCCGCACTCGCGAGCTGATCGAGAACGGCCCGCGCACGTTCGGCGCATTCTCACCGGGCATCGGCTTCAAGCGGCGCGCCTACGCTTTCCATTGCCCCGTCGCGTCGGGAATCTTCCGTCGCGTGGCCAACGCATTCGTCGCGATCAAGGGTTGCAACCAGAGCTTCTGGCGCGCCGACCTCGAGCGCGTGAATGGCTACAACGAGGAGATGACCGGCTGGGGCGCGGAGGACAAGGAGCTCGCCGCCCGCCTCGTCCACGCCGGCGTCCGTCAATCCACCCTGCTCTTCGGCGGGATCGCCTATCACCTGCACCACGAACCGGCACCGCGGGACCGACGCGCCATCAACGACCAGATATTCGGGGAAACGCTCAGGCAACGGCGCGTGCGCTGCGCGGTTGGCCTCAACGGACATCGTGACGATTCATTACCGGCCGGATCGACCCAAATTGCAGGTTAGCGGGGCAACACACGCCGGCGTAGACTTCGATGTGGACCTCACGAGCTTTGAAATATGGCACGTACTCTCACCGACATTGAGCGCGACATCCGCGCGTTGAGCGCGCGCGAGCGGGCACGGTTACTGAAAGATCTCATCAGCGATCTCGATGCCCCCGCAGATCCGGACGCAGAACAGGCATGGCTTGAGGAGTCGGAGCGTCGCCTGGCCGAGATCGAGTCTGGGACAGCCAAGACGGTGCCTGGCCCCGAGGTGCTGAAGGAAGCGCGCTCGCGCCTGAAGTGATGCAGTTTGAGCTGCACCCGGAGGCCCGAGAGGAGTTCCTGGCAGCGACATATTGGTACGAGGCTCAAGTGCCCGGTCTGGGCGTGCGATTCGTCGCGGAGATCGAGCGCTGCCTGACTCTGATACTAGAGGCGCCGCAGATCGGTTCGCCGCTGAGGCGGAAGCTGCGGCGCTTCGTTGTCGACGATGGCTTTCCCTATTCCATCATCTACGCCGTTCTACGCGAGACGCTCTTTGTAGTGGCGCTGGCGCATGGCTCGAGGCGACCCGGCTACTGGAAGCGAAGAACAGCCCGCTGAGTGCGGGGTCGAGTGCGGGGTCAGATCTTGCATTCGCGCATACTGTGCGCATGGGGCCAGAATTCAATTCTGACTTCACTCTCATGACCGACGCCGCCCCCACCCGCTTCCCCACGCCCGCCGCCTTCCGCGCTTGGCTGCGCAAACACCACAAGTCGGCGCCCAGCCTGGTGCTCAAGATCGCGAAGAATCACGCCGCACATTTGGGCGTCACCTATGCCCAGGCGCTCGACGAGGCGCTCTGCTTCGGTTGGATCGACGGCGTGCGCCGGCGTCTCGATAAGGACAGCTTCTCGGTCCGCTTCACGCCGCGCAAACCGGGCAGCATCTGGAGCACGGTCAACGTTCGCCATGTCGAGCGGCTGATCAAAGCGAAGCGCATGACGCCGGCCGGCCTCGCAGCCTTCAACGCGCGCATCGCATCGAAGACGGGCGTGTACTCCTTCGAGCAGCGGCCAACGCAATTGATGCGCACCCAGCTCGCACG
>DATBVX010000209.1:0-3422 GCA_036515135.1 Steroidobacteraceae bacterium | reverse complement strand
ACTCGACGGCGATACCGGGCACGGCGGGATCATGGCGGTGCGGCGCATGGTGCGCGAATGCATACGCGCGGGCATCGCGGGTGTGCGCATCGACGACCAGCCGATCGAGGGCAAGCGCCGCACGCAGAGCGCCGGCGTGGAAGTGGTGCCGCTCGAGCAGGCGCTCGCGCGTTATCGTGCCGCGGTGGACATGAAGAACGAGCTCGATCCCGATTTCGTGGTCATGGCGCAGTGCTACGCGCGCGACGCCGCCAACAGCAGTCTCGAGGATTGCATCGGGCGCCTCCAGGCCTACGAAAAAGATGCGGGCGTGGACTGGGTGCAGCTTGAATCGCCCCATACCGTGGACGAGATCAGGCAGGCGCGCGCGGCGGTCGAAGGGCCGCTCTCCTTCATGAAGGGAAAGCTGCCGCGCTACCTCGGGCTCGACGAGCACCTTGCGCTGGGCGTCAACATCGCCTGGTATCCCGGCTTCACCCACCACGTGATGTGGGCGGCGCTGTGGGACTTCATGGAGGACTTCCAGCAACGCGGCATCGCGGCCTGGGAAGATTTTCAGTCGAGCCGCAAGGATCGGCCGTATCCACATCCCGAAGTCGGGCCGGACGGCGAGGGCGGGGACAAGCAGCGCGAGCTGGAGGAACGCTATCTGTCTCAGGCGATGCTCGACAAGTACAGAAGGTAACGATTAACGGTAACAAGAGTACCCTTGCTTCGCGGTACCCGCACTGCCTATGGTTTCATGCCACGGCGCGCAACAAGGTCGAACCGTGATCACTGCAGTCATGACGGCAAGGCCGTGATACAATCTAGCTATTCTGGCTATCTATGTAAACTAATACCATGATTCGATGGCAATTACAGGATGCAAAGAATCGTCTCTCCGAGCTGGTGCGCAAGGCTCGCGAGGAAGGGCCGCAGGTGATTACGCTGCGTGGTCGCGACGCGGTGGTGGTGGTATCCGCAAACGAATTCGGAAAACTCTCGCGACCCCGCGGCAGCCTGGTCGATTTCTTCCGCAAGTCGCCACTCGCGGGCGCAAAACTGGATCTTGATCGCAGCCGCGACACCGGCAGGCGCATCGACCTGTGAGCTACCTCCTCGATACCAGTGTGATTTCGGAACTGGTCAAGCCCTCGCCTGACGACAACGTGGTGGAGTGGATGAAGCGCGCAGACGAGACCTCGCTCTACCTGAGCGTGCTCACCATCGGCGAACTGGAAAAGGGTATCGCCAAGCTGCCCGTGTCGCCGCGTCGCAGCAAGCTTGAGACCTGGGTGAGAAGCGATCTCGCAGATCGATTCCGCGAGCGCCTGCTCGCGATCGACGGCACGGTTGCCGCCACTTGGGGCAAGCTCGCCGGTGAGGCCGAGGCGCGCGGAGAGCCGCTTCCGGTGATCGACGGCCTGATCGCCGCGACCGGGCTTGCGCACGACCTCACCATTGCGACCCGCAACACGGTGGATTTCGAGCGTTGCGGCGCCCACTGCTTCAACCCTTGGATGCCCGGCTGATGTCCGTCGCCAGGCAGGTCACCGGAAAGCTGCTCGGATTGGGGAGCTATAGCGTGCGCTCTCTCTCGTCACTCCTTTGGCCTGAATCCCATGACTGACAACAGCCTAACCCTGCTCGGATGCGGCGACGTCGGACCGATACACGAGCCGGTGAGCGCGTATTCGACGCTGGCGAAGCCCGTGCTTGCCGCAGCGGATATCCGCTTTGCGCAGGTCGAGCGCGTCTATTCCGAGCGCGGCGCGCTGCAGGTTCATTCCGGCGGGGGCCACAGCCGCGTTGCGCCGCACATGGCCTCGGTATTCAGCGATTGCGGGTTCGACGTCGTGTCGCTTGCCAGCAACCATGCCATGGACTGGGGCGAGGATGCGTTGCTCGACACCGTCGCGCGATTCCGCAAGCAGGGCATCGAGGTCGTGGGCGCGGGGAAGAACCTTGAGGAAGCGCGCCGGCCCGCGATCCTGGAACGCAACGGCGTGCGCGTCGCCGTGCTCGCGTACTGCTCGATCCTGCAGACGGGTTACGCGGCGGAGGAGCACAAAGCCGGAATCGCGCCACTGCGCGCCCATACGTACTACGAGCCGTTTGATTACCAGGCGGGCGTGCCGCCGCGGGTCGTCACCGTTCCCTTCGACGAAGACCTCGCTGGCATGGTGGCGGACATCGCCGAGGCGCGCAAATCCGCACAGGTTGTGGTCGTGTCGCTGCACTGGGGCATCCATTTCATCCCGCGGATGATCGCCGACTACCAGGTCACCGCCGCCCGGGCGGCGTTTGCTGCGGGCGCGGACCTGATCCTCGGCCATCACGCTCACACCCCCAAGGCGATCGGGATGTATGAGGGCAAGGCCTGCTTCTTCAGCCTGAGCAACTTCATCATGTCTTCGACCGCCAAGACTCCCGCGCAGGCGCAGGCATTCGCGAAGCGCTACAGCGTGGTGATGGACCCCGATTACCCGCACCTCGCTTACGGCGCCGATGCCAAGCGCAGCCTGATCGCCAGGGCGGTGCTCGCGCGCAATGGCGTGAAGCGCGTCTCGTTCCTGCCGGTGCTGATCGATCGGCAGTTGCGGCCCGAAGTGTTGCGCGCCGGGGACTCGCGTTTCGACGATGCGCTCGGTTTCATGGAGCGGGTGTCGGAAGGCTTCGATCACAAGTTCACGGTCGAGGGTGACGAAGTGGTGGTGACTGCTGCGACGGGAGGAGCGCGATGAGCGCGGTTCCCGGCATCCGGCAAAGTGAGGCGAGCGAAACGGGGAAAGGTATCACGCGCACACTCGCCCGGCATGCTGCGACCCTGCGCTTTGATGCGCTGCCACCCGCGCTGGTCGAGATGACCAAACAATGCGTCCTGGACACGCTGGGCGTTGCGATCGGCGCCAGCACGCTCGCGCCGGAAGCCGGCATCATTGCCGATTACGTGAGAGATCAGGGCGGCAAGCCCGAAGCCACGCTGCTCGGCTTCGGCGGCAAGGCCCCCGCGGCCTGGGCAGCGTTCGCCAACGGCAGCCTCGGGCACATGCTCGACTACGACGATCTTGGCGAGAGCGGCCATCCCAGCATCGTGACGATCCCGGTCGCGCTGGCGGTCGCGGAGAAGCTCGGCGGGGTGAGCGGGCGCGAGCTCATCACCGCCGTTGCCGCCGGCACCGACATCATGACGCGGCTCTCGCAGGCGATCGACGTGCCGGACTGGACGATGACCGAGGGCTGGTTCGCAACCCAGCTCCTGGGCTTCGTTGCCGGCGCCGCCACTGCCGGCGGGCTGCTCGGTCTCGACGAAGAGCAGATGGAAAACGCGCTCGGCATCGGGTTCAACCAGATGAGCGGCAGCCGCCAGATGGCAGTCGGCGCGGCCACGCACATGCGCGCCATGCAGGCGGGCTTCTCGGGCCAGGGGGCCATCCTGG
>DATBVX010000208.1:0-4548 GCA_036515135.1 Steroidobacteraceae bacterium | reverse complement strand
CGCAATGCGCAGGCATTGCGCAATCTCAGGCCCAATCTCGATTCGCTCGCGCGAATGACACCTCATCTCGGCGCCGACGGCTATTTCGTGTTCTGTCTCGCCGAGGACCAGGAGCCGCGGCGTGTCGAATCGAGAATGTTCTGCCCGGCCATCGGCGTGCCGGAGGATGCCGTGAGCGGCAATGCGCATTCGATGCTCGGCGCCCTCCTCGTGCGCCACGGCCTGCTCAAGGCGGTGAACGGCGTCGCTCTGCTGCAGGGAGCACAGGGTCAATCGGTCGGGCGGCCCGGAGAGGTCACTGTCGCAGTCGAAGTGCGCGGCGGTGAACCGCAGACGGTGCGGATCTCAGGAACGGCCGTAATTGTTTTTCACACGATTCTCGAGCTGCCGCGTGCCTGAGCGAACATGAGGACGGCGCACCCGATCGCCGCCGATAACAGCGAGCCGCACAACACGCCAATCTTCACGTGGTTGAAGAACTCATCGGGCTGCTGTGCGAAGGCCAGCGTGCCGATGAAGAGGCTCATCGTGAAGCCGATGCCGCAAAGAACTGCGACGCCCAGCATGTGAAGCCACCCGACGCCATCCAGCAGCTCGGCGAATCGCAATCGAATCACGAGCCAGCTCGTCAGAAAGACCCCGGCAGACTTGCCGGCGACGAGTCCAACGATGATTCCGAGCGGTACGGGCTCGACCAGCGTACTGAAGCGGGCGTCGCCGAGAGGCACACCCGCATTCGCGAGCGCGAACAAGGGCAGGATGGCAAACGCCACCCATGGATGCAGGGCGTCCTCGAGATGGCGTCCAGGACTCTCTTCTGGCTTGGTCGCGCGAAAAGGGATCGCGAAGGCGGTGACGACGCCGGCAAGCGTGGCGTGCACACCCGATTTCAGCACGCATACCCACAGCACGACCCCCACGATGATGAAGGCCCCGAGGCGACGCACGCCAGCGAGGTTAAGGACCGCAAGCACAGTGAGCGCAGCGCCCGCGGAAAGCAGCATCGGCAAAGACAAGCCCTCCGTATAGAAGAGCGCGATGATCACGATTGCACCGATGTCATCGACGATGGCCACGGTGGCAAGAAAGAGTTTGAGTGCCGGGGGTACGCCGCGACCGAGGAGCGAAAGCGCGGCGAGCGCGAATGCAATGTCGGTCGCGGCCGGAATCGCCCAACCGCGCAAGGCGACGGGATCGTTCCAGTTCAGTGCAGCGTAGATCAGCGCGGGTACCGCCATGCCCCCGGCTGCTGCCGTGATCGGCAGCGCGAGCTTCGACGGTGTCGATAGTTCGCCATCGAGGAACTCGCGCTTGATCTCGAGCCCCACCAGCAGAAAGAACACCGCCATGAGGCCGTCGTTGATCCAGAGCTGCACCGGCTTGCCGAGCTGCAGATCGCCAAGACTGATCCTCAACGGAATGTCGAGCAGCGCATCGTAAGCTGCACCCCACGGCGAGTTCGCGAGCATCAGCGCCAGCACGGCCGCGAGCAGCATGAAGATGCCGCCCAGCGATTCGGTCTGCTGAAAGTTGCGATCAGCCATCGCTCTACACCTCGGCAGTCGGCGTGGCTGCACGCTGGGAGCGGGCGATCAGCCAGAGGGCGGGCAGCGCCACGACCACACCGAGCAGAAATGGCGCGTTGAACGCGATTCCGGCGTAGATCGCCCCCGAGACCATCGGCCCGATGATGCGCGCCAGGCTGGTCGCCGACTGATAGGTGCCCATGACGACACCGCGCTCCTGCGGCTGCGCCTGTTTCGAAACGAGGCTCGAGAGACTCGGCAGGTAGGCCCCCGCGCCAATGCCACAAAGCGCCCCGCCAGCAATCATGAGCGCAAGGTCGGTGGCGAAGGCGAGCAGCAGCAGTCCGCTGAGATACGCTGCAATCCCGGCAAGCGCCACGCTCGTCTCGCCAAAGCGTCGCGCAAGACTTCCGGCTGCGCCACCCTGCATCGATACCATCAATGCGCCCAGCAACAGCAAGTAGAAGCCGACCTGGCGCGGACCGAATTCGAACCGATCCATCGCCCAGATCGCCACGATCGATTCGAGCATCGAGTGCGCGATGGTCACCAGCAGGATGGCACCGATCAGCATCGCAAGCACCGGGCGATTCAAGACCTGGCGCCAGGCCGTTCGCGGTGCCCGCTGCTCCCGATGTCGCGCGCGCCGTTCCGCGGTGAGGCTTTCAGGCAGGCCGACCGAGACAGCGAAGAATGCGACTGTACTGAGCGCCGCCGCCACGAGCGCGGGTAACCGAAAATTCGCGGTCTCCAGATCACCGCCCGCGAGAACACCGCCGAATGCCGGCCCCAACATGAATCCCAGCCCAATCGCAGCTCCGACGATTCCCAGACCCCGGGCCCGTTCGTCATCGCTCGTGACATCCGTGGCGTAAGCCATCGCCGCAGAAATGTTACCCGCCATGAATCCACCCAGCACGCGCGACGCAATGAGCCAGCCGATGCTGTCGCCGAATGCCAGCATCACATAGGACAGCGCGGCGCCCACCATGCTGCTCATCAGGATCGGCCTGCGGCCGAAACGATCGCTCAATCGGCCCCACAGCGGCGCCGCGATGAACTGAAACAACGAGTACACGGCAAGAATCGGGGTGATTTGCTCCGGGGGCGCGCCGAGGCGCACAGCCATGTACGGAAACAATGGAATGATGATGCCGAAGCCGAGAAGATCGACGACGACGATGAAGAAGAGGGCGGCGAGGCGGGACATGAAGGCGGTTGGCAGTTGGGAGTTGGGAGTTAAGACTTCTAGCGATTCTCTCTCGCTGTCAACTGTCAACCGTCAACTGCCAACCTTCCTGTCCACTCACTCCTCACCTCTCACTCTTCTCCGTTATCCGACCCCCGCTCAACCTCAGCACTCTGTTGATCGCGGGCACCAGGTCGCTTTCACGATGCGTCGCCATCACCAGTTGAACGCCCACGCGCGCGAGTTGCTCAAGATGCGCGAGCACGACCGCTCGGGTCGCGATGTCGAGGCCGGTGCAGGGCTCATCGAGCAGGAGCAGCTTTGGTGAATTCACCATGGCGCGCGCCAACAATACGCGGCGCAACTGGCCATAGGAGATTTCCCGCGGTCGCAGGTGCGCGAGATCCTCCATTCCGAGGGCCCGCAGCCAGCGCCGCGCCGCGCGTCGGTCCGCAGGTGTCGGAGCGTCGTTCAGCCCGATGCTCGCGTGTCGCCCGGAGATGACGATCTCCTCCACGGTGACGTCATCGAGCGCGTAGTCGCTCTGGAGCTCGGGTGACAGCAACCCCACGGTCTTCTTGAAATCCTCGATGTGCGTGCCCGGCGGGAAGTCGCGCCGCTTCAGCTCACCCCCGGCGGCAGGCGAAAGATCCCCGTAGAGCGTCTTGATCAGCGACGACTTGCCCGCGCCGTTGGCGCCGATGATTGCCCAGTGCTCACCGGTTCGAATCTCCCACGTGATCTGCTCGAGGACCCGATGCCCATCGACATAGACGTTCGCATTGCGAATCGAGATCAGCGGCTGGGCCTGCAGCCGTCTGCCAGTGGAACGTGGTCTTCTCAGGCGGCTCGCGCTCCGCGATCGCCTCGAGGCGTTCCTACCAAACGCACGTTCCAAGGTCGCCCTTGAGCGCCTGCCGGCGTGCACCACTCGCCCCTTCTCGAGAAGCAGTAGGTGCGTCAGCGAGCTCGGCAAGTCCTGCGGTCGATGTGCCGAGACCACCCACGGCATCTGCGAACGCCCGCTGCGCTCGAGGAACCGCATCAATGACGCGCCGCGCTGGCCGTCGAGCCCATTGAACGCCTCGTCGAGCAGCAACAAGCGCGGTCGTGCCGCAATAGCACGCGCGATGAGCGCGAGGCGCCGTTCGCCATACGACAGCGTCAGAAACTGCCGCTTGGCGAGCGAGTCGAGTCCGAAGCGCCGGATCTGCTGCGTGATTCGACGCCGCTGCTTCGCATCCGGTCGATCGAGCACGATGTCGGTACGAAACACCCCTGTGCCGACGACCTCGGCAACCGTGAGGTTCCAACCGTAGCGATCGTACTTGTCCTGCCGCTCGGCACCGATGTAGGCGATCAGTTCCTTCACGCCGAGCGGCTCGACGTGCCGTTCGCGGCCCACTACGTAAATACGCCTCGCGCGGCGCGTCGGCTTCGGCCATACGTCGCCTGCGATGAGCTTGAGCAATTGAGTCTTGCCAGCGCCATTGTGCCCGAGCAGTCCCCAGCGCTCGCCCGGCCGGATGCGCCACGTGACATCGCGCAGAACGGGACGCCCGCCTCGTTCCAGATCGATGTGCTCGAGTTTGACGGTCAGCGTGTTCCGGGGCACGCGGTATTGTGTCAGGCCTGTACTGAATCCGGAATCGCGTGTTCACTCACCATGGTGAGCACGTCGTAGTTCGCAACTGCCTCGCCATTCTGGTTGGTGATCTCGGTGTCCCAGCGCACTTCGCCATAACCCATGCCGAGCCGCAGGCTCTTTTCCTTGCAGGTGAGCCGCACCTTGATGCGGTCGCCCGGCTTGACGGGCTTGGTGAAGCGCAGGCC
>DATBVX010000207.1:0-4977 GCA_036515135.1 Steroidobacteraceae bacterium | reverse complement strand
CTTCGGCAGCCGCGCACTGGCCGGCGTCGGCGTGGCGTTCTATCTGATGGCGGCGCTGGCGCGCGCGCTGCAAGCGCGTGGATCGGGGGCCAGTGGCTTCAGCGTCGCGGAACTGCTGGATCTGGTGGCGCTCGGTACGGTCGCCGACATGGTGCCGCTCGACCACAACAATCGCATCCTGGTCGCGCAAGGGATGAAACGATTGCGCGCGGGACGATGCGTCGCAGGCATCACGGCGCTCCTCGAGCAGGCCAATCGATCACTGCCGCGCGTGGTGGCGCAAGATCTCGCGTTCGCCGTGGCGCCGCGCCTCAATGCCGCCGGGCGCCTCGACGACATGAGCTTGGGCGTCGAATGCCTGCTGACGGACGACATCGTCGAGGCTCGGCAGCTCGCCGCGCGGCTGAGCGATCTCAACGAGGAACGGCGTGAGATCGAACTGCGCATGCAGGCCGAAGCCCTTCAGGCTGTGGGCCGTCTGCATCTCGAAAGCCGGGGCGAACTGCTTCCCGGGCTGTGTCTCTACGATGAGTCGTGGCACCAGGGCGTGGTCGGACTGGTCGCCGCCCGGGTCAAGGACCGCGTGCATCGGCCGGTCATCGCGCTGGCGCGCGCCGAGGACGGAACGCTGCGAGGTTCGGCGCGTTCGGTTCCGGGCGTGCACATTCGCGACGTGTTGGAAGCAATCGCCACGCGGCATCCCGGGCTTATCGAGCGCTTCGGCGGCCACGCCATGGCGGCCGGCCTCACGCTGCAATCGGATCTTCTGGATCGTTTCGCCAGCGCCTTCACCGAGGAGGTCAGTGGTTGGCTCGATCCGGCAGCACAAGGAATCGTCGAGACCGATGGCGAGCTGACGCCCGAGGAGATGACGCTTTCGACGGCGCTGGTGTTGCGCGAGTCGGGACCGTGGGGAAGCGCCTTTCCGGAGCCCGCGTTCGACGGCGAGTTCGTGCTGCTCGAGAGTCGCATCATCGGCGAATGCCATCTCAAGATGCGCGTGCGTCCGTCGGTGAGCGGTGAAGTCTTTGACGCGATCGCCTTTCGCTATGCCGACGGCGATGCCCCGCGGCGCGCGCTTCCGCAAGGCCGTGCACGGCTGGCCTATCGCCTCGACGTCAATGAATATCTCGGAACGCGGCGCCTGCAGCTGGTGGTCGAGCACCTCGAGACGTCCTGATGACCACCCACAACATTGAGTGGCATTCGCACGTCGGAATGCTTGGGCATGGTGGCGCCACTCAATTTCGCGGGGCCCAGTGCTGGAGGCGCGTGTTATCATTCCCGCTGTTTCTTTCCCGGTGAACGCATCGATGGAACTCACTCAGCTGCGCCGTACGCTGGCCGACCTCGGGGAGCGCGTGGACTCCTTACGGGGGTACCTTTGAGTACGAGCGCAAGAAGGATCGCCTCGCGGAAGTAACCCGCGAGCTCGAAGATCCCGGCATCTGGAATACGCCCGGCAAGGCGCAGGAACTCGGTCGCGAACGTGCCCGGCTCGACGAGGTCGTGGGCGCGCTCGATCGCCTGAGCTTACGCATCGCCGACGCGCGCGAGCTGCTCGAGATGGCAGTCGAGGAGAACGACGCTGGCACGATCAGGGGCGTCGAAGCGGATGTGGAGCGGCTGGAGAAGGAAATCCATCGTCTCGAGTTCAAGCGCATGTTCCCGGGCGAGATGGACTCGCACCATGCGTTTCTCGACATCCAGGCGGGGGCCGGAGGCACCGAGGCGCAGGACTGGGCGTCGATGCTCCTGCGCATGTATCTCAAATGGGGCGATGCGCACGGTTTCCGGACCGAAGTCATCGATCAGAGCGACGGCGAGGTCGCGGGGATAAAAAGTGCTTCCGTGAGTTTCGCTGGCGACTACGCCTATGGCTGGCTGCGGACCGAGACAGGGGTGCATCGGCTGGTGCGTAAGTCGCCGTTCGACTCGGGCAACCGGCGCCACACGTCGTTTGCTTCCGTGTTCGTCTCGCCCGAAATCGACGATGACATCAATGTCGAGATCAATCCGGCCGACCTGCGCGTCGACGTGTATCGTTCGAGCGGGGCGGGCGGGCAACACGTCAACAAGACCGAATCGGCAGTGCGCATCACCCACGCGCCGACGGGCATCGTGGTCGCGTGCCAGAATGAGCGCAGTCAGCACAAGAACCGCTCGACGGCGATGAAGATGTTGCGAGCCAAGCTCTACGAGCTCGAGGTCAACAAGCGCAATGCGGCGGCGCGCGTGCTCGAGGATTCGAAGTCGGACGTGAGCTGGGGCAACCAGATCCGTTCCTATGTCCTCGACCAGTCGCGCATCAAGGATTTGCGCACCGGTGTCGAGATCGGCAATACGCAGGCGGTGCTCGACGGCAATCTCGATCCATTCATGCAAGCGAGTCTGAAGCAGGGGCTCTAGTGGACAACGAAGAGAACAAGCTGATCGCAGAGAGACGCGCGAAACTCGCGAGATTGCGTGAGGCGGGCGTGGCCTACCCCAATGACTTCCGCCGCGACGCCCTGGCCGGGCAGCTACATACGGGGTTTGGCGAGCGGCCGGCTGCATGGTTTGAGCAGAACCCGCAGCAGGCGCGAGTTGGCGGTCGGCTGATGCTCAAGCGTGTGATGGGCAAAGCGAGCTTCGGGACGCTGCAGGATCGAACCGGCCAGATCCAGATCTTCCTTCAGCAGAGTACGTTGGGCGATGCCTATGAGGAGTTCAAGAGCTGGGACATCGGCGACATCGTCGGTGTCGAGGGCGTGCTGTTCAAGACCAAGACCGGTGAGCTGTCGGTCAGGGTGACGCGCCTCCGGCTGCTGGTGAAGTCGCTGAGGCCGCTGCCCGACAAGTGGCACGGGCTCGCGGACACGGAGCTTCGCTACCGGCAACGCTACGTCGATCTGATCATGAGCGCGCCGAGCCGCGAAGTGTTCCGCACGCGCGCGCGGATCGTGCACTTTCTGCGGGACTTCCTCGACGCGCTCGATTTCCTCGAGGTCGAAACCCCGATGATGCAGGTGATTCCCGGTGGGGCCGCCGCGCGACCCTTCGTCACGCATCACAACGCGCTCGACCTCGACATGTACCTGCGCGTCGCGCCGGAACTTTATCTGAAGCGGCTGGTGGTGGGCGGATTCGAGCGGGTGTACGAGATCAACCGCAATTTTCGCAACGAGGGCCTTTCCACGCAGCACAATCCCGAGTTCACGATGCTGGAGCTGTATTGGGCCTATGGGGATTACCGCGACGTCATGGACTGGGTCGAGAAAGCTTTCCGCGGGTTGGCGGATGCCCTGCATGCCGGGAAGAAGCTCGAGTACCAGGGCCGCACGTACGACCTCGAGCCGCCGTTCCGTCGCGTGACGGTGGAAGAGTCGATCCTCGAACACAATCCGGATCTCGACCCGATGTCGCTGCGCGAGGAGCATTACCTGCATCGCGTATGTGACAGCCTGCAGATCCCCTACAAGAAGACCGACGGTGCGGGCAAGCTGCAGATCGAGATCTTCGAGAAGACGGTCGAGGCGAAGCTGCTCGATCCGACGTTCGTGTACGCGTATCCGACCGAAGTGTCGCCCCTGTCTCGCGCCAATGACGAGGACGCGTTTCTCACCGACCGTTTCGAGCTATTCGCGGCGGGCCGCGAAATCGCCAATGGGTTTTCCGAGCTCAACGATCCGGAGGAGCAGGCCGCGCGTTTCCGTGATCAGGCAGCACGCAAGGCTGCGGGCGACGAGGAAGCCATGTTCTTCGACGCGGATTACGTCCGCGCGCTCGAGTACGGCCTGCCGCCCACCGCGGGCCTGGGTGTCGGCATCGACAGGCTGGTGATGTTTTTCACCAACTCGGCGTCGATCCGCGACGTGCTGCTGTTCCCGCATCTGAGGCCAGAGTGAGGCCCGCCCGCCGGTGAATCTGCCGATCGGCGTATTCGACTCGGGAGTCGGCGGCCTGACGGTCCTGCGCGCGCTGCGCGCCGTGTTGCCGCACGAGGGGTTCATCTACCTTGGGGATACCGCGCGACTTCCGTACGGGACCAAGAGTCCCGAATCGGTGGTGCGCTACTCGATCCAGGCCGGGGACACTCTCGTTGAACATCAGATCAAGTGTCTGGTGATCGCCTGCAACACGGCTTCGGCCGTGGCGCTGAACGCGCTGCGCGAGCGCTACGCGCCGTTGCCGGTGGTGGGCGTCGTCGAGCCGGGAGCGAAAGCCGCTTGCGGCGCATCCGCGAGCGGGCGCATCGCGGTGATTGCGACCGAGGGCACCGTTCGCGGCGGCGCGTATCAAGCGGCTATTCATACCATTCGCCCGGAAGCACGAGTCGTCGCGCAGGCGTGCGCGCTCTTTGTGGCACTCGCGGAGGAGGGCTGGATCGAGGGACCTCTGGTCGAAGGCATCGTGCGGCGCTATCTGGAACCGATCTTCGCCGCCGACATCGAATCGCACCCGGATTGCCTGCTGCTCGGCTGTACGCATTTCCCGGTTCTCAAGCCCGTGATGGCAAGGGTGCTCGGCTCAAATGTCGCAATCGTGGACTCTGCAGAGACCACTGCTCGCTGCGTCCTCGAGTCGCTCGAGCAGCAGGGTTTGACGAGTACTGACTCGCAGCCCAGCCCGATACGCTTGTTGGCAACTGATGGAACATCCCGCTTCGCGCGCGTGGGCAGCGGCTTCTTTGGCGAGCGGATCGACGAAGCAGGCGTGGAGTTGGTCGACCTCTAGAGGAACCTGGCGCCGTCGTCGCCTTCCTCCCCGACTTTTCCACGGTTCCCGACACGTGCCACCGTTACGTCGTACGAAGCGTCGGCGATCGCGGGATACGCTGTTCGCTGATCCACGTCGATCAAGAGATGGTATGGACCCGCCCCCCTCTTACGGCCTTGCGGTGCAGAGGGCCAAGATGAGGTGTATTTGAACTTCATCTGAACGAGGAGGACGGGCCCATGAACGAGATTACGAGCGTGGCGATCGATCTGGCAAAGG
>DATBVX010000206.1:0-8796 GCA_036515135.1 Steroidobacteraceae bacterium | reverse complement strand
AACGCAACGTCCCGCATCGTGAGATCCAGTGCTGCAGTTCGCGAGATACGGCATCGCGCTGCAGAGGCAATCATCCAACGGCGTATCCCGCGATCGCTGACACTTCCGTCGAGCTGACGGTGGCACGTGTCGGGAACCGTGGGAAAGTCGGGGAGGAAGACGCCAGCGGCATCCTCAGGTCGGTGCTTTCGCAGCGACTTCCGCGCGCAGCTCAGTTAGCTTAGCCTTGATCACCGCCGCATTCTCGTTGCCCATGCGGATCAGGAGCTTCTGGCCCGCGGACCGCGATTCCAGCGCGGGATCGGCGAACTCGAAGTAAACGCGCGGCTGCACGAGCTTGATCGGTCCGTTGATCTCTGGCGTCTCGAGGAGATGGTCGATCACTTCGACCAGGCGGTCATTAAAGTAGGCAGAGGGGTAGCCCAGATTCTCGTACGCCTGCTGAAGGAGCGGATAGAAGCGGGTGTAAAGGGCGGCAACCTGCTTTGAATCCGTCGCGCCGATGATCTGCACGAGCGGCGTGTACCGCGCATAGTTCGCGGGATCGAGCGTCACGTTGTCGCCCTCACCGGCCGTCGCAAATTCTCCGGGAGTCGCTGTTACCGGCCGCATGTTGACGGCCACCTTCTTGCGCGAAAGGTTGTCGATGGTGACCACGAAATGCCGGACTACATCCTTGGGTACCAGGAACTGCGCGACCGCGTCCTCGCCGAGGAGACCGACCAGTGACTCGCGCACGGCTGCGTCGCTCTCGTTGAGCGCAGGGAGCGGTGCTTCGCCCGCCTCGCCGGCCGGAACCGGATTCTGAATCTGTGCCTCGCCTTCGGTCGCCGCGGGTGCTTGGACGTTGACATCGCCCTGCTGCTCGAGAGCAGCCTGCTGGCGCTGGAAGTAGAAAAGCGCCCCGAGAGCGACCAGCGCGACTGCCCCAAGAACCCAGAGTACTTCCTGTTTCATTGGTTACCCCTCGTTGTTCCGCCGCTTCTGCTCCAGAACTTCACCTGCACAGCCGCCGATGGCATTCATCCAGCGGGCGAATCCGGCATTCCCCGTAACGAAGGGGTGAACCTCGCCGGGTTGGCGTTTAAGCAGGGCATCGATCTTCAGCAGCGCGCCGTCGTAGGACGCATGGTTGGTCAGCTCGACGTCGACGCCCTGTGCCGATTCGACGAAGCGGTGAACGGAGCGGATGTAAAGCTCGATGCCCTCGGGCTTGAGGAAGCCGACCGCGCCGCCGCCCCAGTAGCCGATGAGATGCTTGTCACCATTATCGCGCACCGGAATGACGGCCGAGAGGGTACCGGGCGTGTGCCCTGGCGTCACGAGGAGCCGGATCGTCGTATCGCCAAGCGTGATCTCATCGCCGTCCTTCGCGGCGATATCCCGTTTCGGCAAGGGTGCCGGTGAACCGAGCTGTGGCCACGTGGTCATGTGATCCCAGTCCGCCGCCGACAGCACGATGCGCGCGCCATAGGTGTCCTGCAGGTACTTCGCACCCCCGAAGTGGTCATTGTGCGCGTGCGTGACGATCACGTAGCGGATCGTCGCCGGCTCGAGCCCGAGCGCATGCAGGCCATCGACGACGGTCTCCTTGACGTTGTAGTGAAACATCGCATCCATCAGGATGATGCCGTCGCTCGTCGTCACCGCCCACGCCGAAACGGTCTTCATCCCGACGAAATACAGGTTATCGAAGACGCGAACGGGTGCCATGCGCTGCCTGGCCGTGTCGAACAGGACCGAAAAGTCCGGGGCTGGCGTGCCCGGCGGGGGACACAGGCTCTGTCGGAGACCTGCGTACTCGGCTTCCGCGATCGAAACCGGATCGGCACCGCCAGCGAGGTCGCTCTTGCCGAGCAGAACAAGCGCCACGGCGAGCGACGCGATCGTGAGCCGTGAGATCATTGGTGCACCCCTGATTACGGTATTGGCCTCGTCACACGATATCAATACGATAAGTGCGCCCGCTGGAAACTTGCAAAGGAAGCAAACGATGAAGCTGAACGTGAATGGCACGACTCACGAGGTCGGTGCTCCGGATGACATGCCGTTGCTCTGGGTCCTGCGCGACCTGCTCGGACTCACTGGAACGAAGTATGGCTGTGGAATGGCCCAGTGCGGCGCTTGCACAGTCCTGCTGGGTGATAACCCGGTCCGATCGTGCACGTTGCCGGTCTCTGCCGCATCGGACCAACGGATTACGACCATCGAAGGGTTGGCCCGGAACAAGAAACTCCATGTCGTGCAGCAAGCTTGGATCGACGCCGATGTCGTGCAATGCGGGTATTGCCAATCCGGCCAGGTGATGACCGCCGTCGCCCTGCTGCGCGCCAATTCCAAACCGACGGATGCCGATATCGACGCCGCATTCGCCGGTAATATCTGCCGCTGCGGCACATATCAACGGATTCGCGCCGCCGTCCACCAGGCCGCAAAGTTGACGGGAGACAAAGCATGAACGCGGTCAATACGGGACGCCGGAAGTTTCTCGTCGCGTCCGCCGGCGCGACCGCGGGGCTCGTCATCGGTTTTCACGTCCCGTTCGCCGGCCGGTTTGCTCTCGCCCAGGAGCCGGCGAATGCCAGGCCGACCCTGCCGCCGCCGAATGCCTTCCTGCAGATCGCTCCGGACGGCACCGTAAGCGTGCAGCTTGCCCATTCGGAAATGGGACAAGGGATCTGGACCACACTTCCCATGCTCGTGGCCGAAGAGCTCGATTGCGATTGGGCGCAGCTGCGCGTCGAGCACGCACCCGCCGCAGCGGTCTACGCGCACGCGGCTTTCGGCATGCAAATGACGGGGGGTTCGAGCACAACCTGGTCGGAGTTTGTCCGCTACCGGCAGGTCGGTGCCATGGCGCGCGACATGCTCGTGCGTGCGGCGGCGGCCGAGTGGAACGTTGCGGCCAGCGCATGCCGGACAGCGGGGGGCATGGTCATCCACGAGGCGAAGCGACTGTCGTACGGCGCGCTGGCCACAAAGGCGGCCGCGCTGTCGCCGCCAGCCGAGGTCACTCTCAAGGAGGCCAAGGACTGGAGGATCATCGGCAAGCCGACCCGGCGACTCGATTCACCGGAGAAGGTCACGGGCATCGCTCAGTTCGGAATGGACATCCGCTTCCCGGGCCTGATGACGGTGCTCATTGCCCGCGCACCGGTCTTTGGCGCACAGGTGAAGTCGTTCGATGCGAATCGAGCGAAAGCGATTACGGGTGTGCGCGCCGTAGTGCAAGTACCCACCGGCGTGGCCGTGATCGCGGAGAATTTCTGGGCCGCGAAGCTCGGCCGCGACGCGCTCGATGTCGAGTGGAATCTCGGCTCCGGTGCAAACGTCGACACCGATGCGCTGCGTAAAGAGTTTCGGCGGTTGAGCCGCACTCCGGGTGCAACCGCCGCTCAGGCGGGCGACTTCGACCTGCCCGAGAGCACACCAGCCACGCTCGACGTCGAGTACGACCTTCCTTATCTCGCCCATGCGGCGATGGAACCATTGAATTGCACCGTTCGGCTGACTGCCGAGGCGTGCGAAATCTGGATGGGAACACAGTTCCAGAGCGTCGATCAGCAAGCGGCAGCGGAAGTGGCAGGCCTGCGACCCGAGCAGGTGACCATTCACACGCCGTTCCTCGGTGGCGGATTCGGCCGTCGCGCAACGGGGAGCGCTCATCTGGTGCGCGAAGCCGTAGCCGTCGCGAAAGCGGCCGGCCTGCCGGTGATGGTGGTATGGACGCGAGAAGACGACATGCGCGGTGGCTACTACCGACCGCAGTGGTATCAACGCGTCGTCATCCACACCGGCGCGGACGGCCTCCCGCGCCGCTGGCATCACACGATCGTAGGACAATCGATCCAGGCCAACACGCCTTTCGAGGGCGTGCTGGTCAAGAACGGCATCGACCTCACATCAGTGGAAGGAGCGGCCAACGCAGCCTATCTCACCAAGGTGCCGGTGCATCGCGTGGAGCTGCACTCACCCAAACTGCCCGTCCCGACCCTGTGGTGGCGATCGGTCGGGCACACGCAGAACGCATTCGTGGTCGAGAGCGTCATCGACGAGCTCGCTCACGCCGCGAAACAGGATCCGCTCGAGTATCGCCGGCGACTCCTCGGCGAGCATTCACGACATCTGCATGTACTCAACCTGGCGGCGGAAAAAGCCGGCTGGGGCAAGCCAGTGCCCAAGGGTCATGCGCTCGGGCTCGCCGTCAACCAATCCTTCGGCTCCTTCGTGGCCCAGGTCGCCGAGGTCTCGGTCGATGACAACAAGGTGCGAGTGCATCGGGTGGTGTGTGCGATCGACTGCGGAATCTGCATCAATCCCGAAGGCGTCCGCGCGCAGATGGAGTCCGGGATCGTCTATGGCCTGTCGGCCGCGCTTTATGGTCGCATCACGCTCAAGGAAGGCCGCGTGCAGCAGTCGAATTTCCATGACTACCCGGTGCTGCGGCTGCCCGAGTCGCCCGTAATGGAGGTGCACATCGTGCCGAGCAGCGAACGATCGGGCGGCGCCGGCGAGCCGGGTACGCCGCTGATCGCGCCAGCCGTCGCCAATGCGATTTTTTCGCTGACGAATCGCCGCTTGCGAAGCTTACCCTTTGACCTGGCGGCCGCTGCCTGAGCCGATCTCCGGAGCAGGCGCGATTGTGCGGCCGGACTCGCCCGCAACCCATCGGCAGCACGGGCGCGCGCGTTTGAGTCGAGACGCCGTACCCGATCCGTCCGACCGCGCGCTGTTGCAGCAGGCGTTCACGCGCGCTGCCGGGGCGCCGCTGGTGTACGGCAACAGCGTGCGGCTGCTCAAAGATGCGGCCGAGAACTACCCTGCCTGGCTCGACGCGATCCACAGTGCGAAACACAAGATCTACTTCGAGAGCTACTTCATCCGCGAGGATGAAATTGGCGCGGAATTCGCCTCCGCGCTCGCGTCCCGAGCGCGAGCGGGTGTATGCGTCCGTCTCGTCTATGACTGGATGGGCGCTTTTCGGAAGGCATCGCGAAAGTTTTGGCGCGCGCTGAGCGCCGCGGGCGTCGAGGTACGCTGCTTCAACCCGCCCCGTTTCGCAACCCCATTCGACTCGCTGCACCGTGATCATCGCAAGATGCTCGCGGTGGATGGCCGCATTGGCTTCGTCACCGGATTGTGCGTCGGCCGCATGTGGGTCGGCGACACAACCAGCGGGATCGAGCCATGGCGTGACACCGGGATCGAAGTCATCGGGCCGGCATTGCACGACATCGAGCGCGCGTTCGCCCAGGTGTGGGCGGCGATCGGTCCGCGACTTCCTGATGACGAGATACTCCCGCGCACGGCCATCGCTCCGGTCGGCGACGTCGCGATGCGGATAGTGGCGAATGCGCCCGGCACTACCGGGCTCTTCCGGCTCGACCAGCTCATCGCCGCAGCCGCACGTCAAAGACTCTGGCTGACGGATGCTTACTTCGCCGGAATTCCACCGTACGTGCAGGCGCTGCGCGCTGCAGCGCTCGATGGCGTAGATGTGCGGCTCCTGGTGCCGGGAGCCAGCGATATCCCTGTCCTGCGTCCCATGTCGCAGGCAGGGTATCGGCCGCTGCTCGAAGCGGGTGTCCGCGTCTTTGAATGGAACGGTTCGATGTTGCACGCCAAGACGGCGGTCGCGGACGGGCGCTGGGCGCGCGTCGGCTCCAGCAACCTCAACATCGCGAGCTGGATCGGCAATTACGAGTTGGATGCGGTTGTGGAAAACGAACCGTTCGCTGTGGCGATGGAACGCATGTTTCTGAGCGATCTCGGTTCGACAACTGAAATCGTGCTGCGTCCAAGGCGTCGCCGCACCATCAGGGAGTTGAGGCCGCGGTGGAGTACCATCGGCATGAGCGGGCCCAGGGGCAGCGCATCGCGCGCCGCCGCCGGCGCATTGCGGCTCGGGCGAACTGTTGGAGCCGCACTCAGCGCTCAACGCGTACTTGAACCCACCGAAGCGCGCCTCGTCGCCATCGTCGGAATGATTTCGCTGGCGATTGGATTCGTCGCGGTGCTGTGGCCGCTGGTGGTCGCGGTTCCCCTGGCGGCCCTGCTGGCGTGGATAGCGATCGCGCTGCTCGCGAGGGCACGCACGTTGCGGAGAATGCGGCGGTCACGAGGTCTTCCAAGGACGCGCCTGGCGAGGCGCACCGACCAGGCGCCGCCATCGCCGGACCGGCGAGCGCAGTGACACCACGCCAGAATCGACTATCGGCGCTCCGCCTGCACCCGTTCTCGACCCATCGGGAAACGGGTATGGTCGCTGAGCGAACCACATTCAATAGAGCAGTGCGATGACGGGGAGTCCCTACGCATGAGTGTTCAAGCGGAGCGTCTGCCGACCGGGGAGACCAAGTCGCCGGCGCGCGAACCTTGGCCGAGTCCCGTCATCGCGTGGTATGGCGTGGGCTTGTTTGCGTTCACGCTGCTGGTGCTTTTCACCAACGCCAACGTCTTCAACCTGCTGATCCAGCCGATCAAGGTAGATCTCGGCCTGACCGACGTTGAGGCCAGTTACATCATCGGTATCGCGGCTGCCGCCAACTCGCTCTTCATCCTGCCCATTTCTCGGCTCGTCGACATGATGAGTCGCCGACTCATCATCAGCATCGGCCTCCTCACGGCGAGCATCTCGAACGTCTGGGCGGGCGTCTCGGGCACGTTCTGGCAGTTAATCGCGGCGCGCGCGGCGGGCGGCATCGGTGGCGCCGGCAATGGTCCTGCGACGTTCTCCATCCTGGCGGACTACTTTCCGCCAGCGAAGCTGCCCAAAGCTTTGGCCGTGATGAACATCGGCTTCCTCTACGCCATCGCCGCGGCGTTGCTCTTTGGCGGGACTCTGATCGCGTTGGTCTCGGGAATGGCCGATGTTTCGCTGCCGATCGTCGGTACATTGCGCCCCTGGCAGCTCGTCTTTCTCTTCATGGCAATCCCGGAGCTGTTTCTCGCCCTGCTGATGCTGACCACCCTGCCGGAACCGAAGCGGCGCGGCATTCAGGCCGCATCGGTTGCGGCCGGCGGAGCACGGCCCAAGGTCGTCCCGATCAAGGACGTGTTCAAGTTCCTCTACAAGAATCGCGCCGCGTTCGGGCCGATGTTCGCGGGACTCTCCATCAACTCGCTGGCGATGGGTACCGCGGCGTGGAGCGCGCCGTTCTTCGAGCGCACCTACGGCTGGGGACCGGCGCAATACGGCATCATCCAGGGGTTCGTCCTGCTGCTGATCGCGCCGATCGGTCTGATCGCCGGTGGCATGCTGGCAGAGAGGTTCGCCAGGAAGGGCCGCGACGACGCGAATCTGCGCGTGGTGTTCATCGCATCCGCACTGCACTTGCCGTTCGCGATGCTGTTCGCGCTGATGCCGACGCCGCATCTGGCGATTGCCCTCTCAGCCTTGAACACCGCCACGATCTCGATGGGCTCCGGCCCGCAGAACGCGGCACTGCAAGTCATCATTCCCAACGAGATGCGCGGTCAGATCACGGCATTGTTCCTGCTGTGCTTCAGCCTCATCGGCATGAGCATCTCGCCGATCATGATTGCATTCCTGACCCAGTACGTGTTCGGCGCGGAATCGATGCTGCGCTATTCGATCGCCACTGTTCACATCGTGCTGGGACCAATCGCGACCATCGTCTTCTGGTACGGCATGAAGCCCTA
Organism: Steroidobacteraceae bacterium; assembly: GCA_036515135.1. Lineage (GTDB taxonomy): Bacteria > Pseudomonadota > Gammaproteobacteria > Steroidobacterales > Steroidobacteraceae > DATBVX01. Next base: position 1,134 of record DATBVX010000206.1, on the reverse strand, counting down.
CGGAAAGGCCTTCTCGGCCGCGCGTGCTTGGCACTAGCGCCCAGCGATCAGTGACGGTTCGACCGTCCGCCCCAGCGGCGAGGCTGCTCGCGGCTTGAGCGATGGCTGGAATAGGCTCTCCCGCCTCTCGACTGGGACTGCCGCACGTCGTTGGGCTGCGCCGAGGGTACATCCGGGGTGACGGGATAGGCGGGCAAGGCAGTCACCGGCAGGTTGCGCTTCAGGAGTCTCTCGATATCCCTGAGCATGCCGGTTTCGTCCGGTGCCACGAGCGACACGGCGCGGCCGGACCCGCCCGCGCGCGCCGTGCGACCGATGCGGTGCACGTAGTCTTCGGGCACATGCGGCAGCTCGTAGTTCACGACCTGCGGCAGTTCCTTGATATCGAGCCCGCGAGAAGCCACTTCAGTCGCCACCAGCGCGGTCACCTTGTTCGCCTTGAAATCCGCGAGTGCCCGCACGCGTGCGGCCTGCGTCTTGTTACCGTGGATCGCGGCCGTGCGGATGCCCTTGGATTCGAGCTGCCGGGCGAGGCGATTCGCGCCGTGCTTGGTACGCGTGAACACCAGCACCTGGTGCCAGCCGCCATCGTCGATGAGGTGCGCCAGCAGGTGGCGCTTTTGATCCTGCGGGACGCGGTAGACGTGCTGCTCGATGTTATCGGCGGCCGCGTTGCGCGGCGCGACGTCGATCAGCTCGGGCTTGTGCAGGATCCGCGACGCGAGCGTGCGGATCTCCTCGGTGTAGGTGGCGGAGAACATCAGGTTCTGGCGCTGCTGCGGCAGGAGCTTGATCACGCGCTTGATGTCATTGATGAAACCCATGTCGAGCATGCGATCCGCCTCATCCAGCACGAAGCAGCCGACATTGCGCAGGTCCACCGCGCGCTGCTGCGCCAGGTCGAGCAGTCGACCGGGTGTCGCCACCAGCACGTCACAGCCGTTACGCAGCGCGGAGATCTGCGGTGAGATGTTCACACCGCCGAAAACCACGTGCGTCCGCAGGTTCACGTATTTGCCGTAGGTGCGCGCGCTCTCGGCGACTTGCGCGGCGAGCTCGCGCGTCGGTGTAAGAATGAGGGCCCGTGGCGTCCGATCGGTAGCTCCGTCGAGTTTCTGCAGGATCGGCAGGGTG
>DATBVX010000205.1:0-9623 GCA_036515135.1 Steroidobacteraceae bacterium | reverse complement strand
CCCCAGGCGCCGAGATAGCTGAATACATCGAGCACGCGCGCGCCCGCGATGTACTTGAGGAACGTGCTGCGATTCACGGCCTGATCGAAGAACCAGCCGGTCTTCTGACCCTGAGCGAGCGGCACGACGAAACGCAGCCCGTTCTCGATCACCTCGACCGTTTCCGGGACCGTGCCGGCGCCGGTCTCCACGTAGGACGGCAGGCCTTCGAGTTCTCGCGCGCCGCTGTCGTTCTTCCATAGCAGCGCGGCTGGGTGCACAACTTTCTCGAGCGCCGCGGCAATCTCCGGCTTGAGGCGCTCCATGCCGGCGGTGCCGATCTGCGCCACCAGCACGTCCCCGTAGCGATCGACCACGAGCCCCGGCAAACCGTCGGATTCCCCGTACACGAGGCGATAGAAGGGCTGCTCGTACAGGCGCCGGCGCAGGCTGAAGGCCACCTGCAACCGATGCACGATGAGCGACTTGTCGATTAGGTACTTCGGATCGCGACTCACGATGCGGGCGCAGATGAGCGAGCGCGGATTGACGTACCCGTGCCCGAGGAAACGGCCGCGATCGTTGATCACCTGCACCAGGTCGCCGGGCGCAAACGCCGTCAGCGGCGTGGCCCCGGTATCGACCTCATTGCTGAACACCCACAGATGCCCGGCGGTGAGGCGCCGGTCCTCGCCGCGCTTGAGTCGCAGCTCGGGTGTCGGCGTGGTCACCGGCGCAAGGCCGGGCTGAAACGCGGATACAGCGGACACGATGGAGTGGATGCGGCAGAAACGGGTTCGAGTATAGTGACGCGCATTCTAGCCGAAGCGCGTGTCATGCAGCCGGGCGATCCGTCAGTTACCAATCGACTCGCGCGCGAGACGAGTCCGTACCTCAAGCAGCACGCCGCCAACCCGGTCGACTGGTACGCATGGGGGCCGGAGGCGCTGGAGCGCGCGCGGCGCGAAAACCGGCCGATCCTGCTGTCGATCGGCTACTCGGCCTGCCACTGGTGCCACGTGATGGCGCACGAATCCTTCGAGGATCCGGACACCGCGCGGGTGATGAACGAGCTGTTCGTCAACATCAAGGTCGACCGTGAAGAGCGCCCGGATCTCGACCGCATCTATCAGATCGCGCACCAGATGCTGAGCCAGCGCGGTGGCGGCTGGCCATTGACGATGTTTCTGACGCCCGACGACCAGCGGCCATTTTTCGGCGGAACATACTTCCCCAAGGAACCGCGCTTCGGGCTGCCGGCGTTCAAAGAACTGTTGGCGCGCGTCGCGCGGTACTACCGGGATCAGCAAGGGGAGATCCGCAAGCAGAATGCGGCGCTCGCAGAGGCCTTCGAATCGCTCTATCCGCCGCAGCCTTCTGCCTCGCAAGCGCTCTCCGACGCGCCGCTCAGGAAAGCCCGCACGCTGCTCGAAGACGAGTTCGACCGCCGCTTCGGCGGTTTTGGCGGGGCGCCCAAGTTTCCCCACCCGGCGACCATCGAGCACCTGTTGCGGCATTGGCATGCGACCGTCAGTAACGCGGAGCCGGATCTTAAAGCGCTCCACATGGCAACGCTGACGCTCACTCGCATGGCCGAGGGCGGCATCAACGACCAGTTGGGCGGCGGTTTCTGCCGATATTCGGTCGACCAGTACTGGATGATCCCGCACTTTGAAAAGATGCTGTACGACAACGGCCCGCTGCTGGCGCTTTATGCTCAGACGGCCACCGCGACGGGCGACAGTTTCTTCTCGCGCATCGCGGCCGAGACCGCGGACTGGGTCCTGCGCGAAATGCAGTCGATGGAGGGCGGCTACTTCTCAAGTCTCGATGCCGACTCCGAGGGTCACGAGGGCAAGTTCTACGTCTGGGGCAAGGATGAAGTCCGCGATCTGCTCGACGACGACGAGTTTCGCGTCATCGCGAGGCGCTTCGGGCTCGATCACGCGGCGAATTTCGAGGGCAAGTGGCATCTGCACTCTCACGAATCGCTGGAGAAGATCGCCGAGCGCGACAATCGCAGCGTCGATGAGACGCAGCGGATCCTCGATCACGCCCGGAAGAAGCTGCTGTCGGCCAGGGAACTCCGCGTGCGACCGGGACGCGATGAGAAGATCCTGACGAGCTGGAATGCGCTCATGATCCGCGGCGTGGCAATCGCGGCGCGGTCGCTCAAGCGGAGCGACCTTGAGGTTAGCGCGAGTCGCGCACTGGAGTTCGTCCGCAACACCCTGTGGCACGACGGCAGATTGCTGGCCACGTACAAGGACGGACGGGCCCATCTGCCAGCCTACCTGGACGACTACGCGTTTCTCGCCGATGCGGTACTCGAGCTGCTGCAATGCCGCTGGAGCGGTCGAGACCTGCAATTCGCGATCGACCTGATCGAGGTCGCCCTCAAGCATTTCGAGGATCGCGATCACGGTGGATTCTATTTCACCGCCGACGATCACGAGCAGCTCATGCACCGTTCCAAATCGTTCGGCGACGACGCCACTCCGAACGGCAATGCGGTGGCGGCCCTCGTGCTGTCGCGGCTCGGTCACCTGCTGGGCGAAACCCGCTACCTCGATGCGGCGGAACGCACGTTGCGCGCCGGCTGGTCGCCGCTCGAACGCTATCCGCAGGGCCACGCCACACTCCTCACGGCGCTAGAAGAGCGATTGCACCCGGTCGAAATCGTGATCATCCGTGGGCCGCAATCGCAAGCCATCGAATGGCGCTCCGAGCTGGCTACGCTGTATGCACCGCGCCGCTTGCTGTTGCCGATTCCAGACGACGCCGCCGATCTGCCCGGCGCACTCGCGGACAAGCGCAGTCAAGCGCAGACCGTGGCTTACGTCTGCCGCGGGATGACGTGCTCGCCTCCGGTGGCCTCGCTCGCGCAATTGGTGACGGAGCTGCGGAGTCCGGCGGCGTGAAGCCCTCACCTCCCCCCTCTCCCGGAAGCAAGAGAGGGGGAGTGAAACCCTCACCCCAGCCCTCTCCCGCAAGCGGGAGAGGGAGTGGAAGCGTCCCCTCTCCCCGCTTGCGGGGAGAGGGTCAGGGTGAGGGGCTCTGGCGCTGGTGGATCCTCGTCTTCACCAGCATCGCGCTCTTTGGCAACTACTACGTCTACGACTCGATCGCGCCGGTCGCCGACCTGCTGCAGCGACAGCTCGACTTCAGCGACACGCAGCTCGGCACGCTGAACGCGATCTACAGCTTGCCCAACATCGTGATGGTGCTGATCGGCGGCGTGCTGGTCGACCGTTACGGCGCCGGGAGCGTGACTTTCTGGACTGCAGTGATCTGCCTGGCGGGGGCGGTGGCGACGGCACTCGGCTCCGAATTCTGGCTCATGGCGACCGGCCGGCTGCTGTTCGGACTCGGCGCCGAGACGATGATCGTCGCCACGCTGGCGGCCATCGGCCAGTGGTTTGCAGGACGCACCGTAGGACTGGCGATGGGACTCAGCGTGAGCGTGGCGCGTGCCGGATCCTATGCGGCCGATCTGTCGCCGACATTCGCCGCTTCGCTCTATGAACAGGGCTGGCAACCGCCGCTGTGGCTTGCGGCAGCCGTGGCTGCACTGGGTCTCGCGGGTGCCGCCGTTTACTGGGTCATCGACCAGCGCGCGAGTCGCGCCAGGACGATTGTGCCCGCTGCGGCCTCCGAACGGTTCGCGTGGTCGGACGTCTGGCGATTCGATCGCTCGTACTGGTACCTGCTGGCGCTGTGCGTGCTCTTCTACTCGGTGATCTTCCCTTTCCGCAGCACGTTTGCCATCAAGTACTTCCAGCACGCCCACGACCTGCCGCTGGACGCCGCGAGTCTCATGAACAGCTACGTGTTCTTCGCGGCAATCTTCGCCACGCCGGCGTTCGGCTGGATGGTGGATCGCTTCGGCCGGCGCGCGCTCTTCATGATGTTCGGTTCGCTGCTGCTGATGCTGAGCTTCGTCACGCTCGCGATGACCCCATGGGATCTCAGCGTGAGCACGGCGCTGATCGGCATCAGCTTCTCACTCGTTCCGGCAGTGTTATGGCCCGCGGTGTCGATGCTCGTCGAGCAGCGGCGCCTGGGCACCGCCTTCGGATTGATGACGATGCTGCAGAACATCGGGTTGACCGTCTGCAATGTTGCGGTGGGATGGCTCAACGATGCCAACCATGCGGGCGCCGACAATCCTGACGGCTATCTGCCGATGCTCGTCTTCTTCGGCGTGCTGAGTTTCCTGGCGCTGACCTTCGCGTGGCTGCTGCGGCGGCAGGAGGTCTCTCAGGCCGGACATGGTCTGGAACGCGCGATCCGGACCTAGCGCGGTGTCCCGCAATCAGCATTGCGTTCGCGGGCGCCGTGGCTTCGCGCGGCTCTTTTTCCGCGCCGGTTTCTTCGTTTGCGCCGCTTTCAGCGCCACGGCGCAGGATTTTCGTGCCCAGGCCGCGAGCGATTCCGCATCCTCGAGAATCTCTGCGGGCACCTGGAAGTACGACATCGAGTAGAGCGGACGGTCGACGAACGGGCGGAACGGCTCCATCGATCGCGAGGTGTAGTCGGCGCGATTCGAGTCATCGGCCTTCAGGTACAGGACGTCGTCATCGATGAGCCCGAAGAAGAGCTCGTCGTGATAGAGCCCGACGCCGCCGAACATCCGCCGCGAAGTGACGTGCCCGAGCGGCTCGAGCTGCCCGAGCAGGTAGTCGAGGTATTCGCGGCTGACAGCGATCTGAGGTCTCCCCGATACGGTGCCAAATCCGGCACCGTCGTATCAATACGCCGCCAGCATCGCCCCCGTGCGGGCCGCCACCCTGGAGCCGGCTGCACCCTTGAACTCGACCGGCAGTGACTCGAGCTTGAGCCCGGTGTTGCGCTGGACGACGAAGTGCAGATGCGGCCCGGTGGTGAAACCCGTGTTGCCCGAATCCGCGATGTACTCGCCCCGCTCGACGATCTGACCCGGCCGGACGCGAATCGAATCCCAGTTGAGATGGGCGTAGAGGCTCATGGTGCCATCGGCATGCAGGACGCGCACGACGTTGGCCCGCGTGACGCGTCCCGGGTCGGTGCTGGCCTCGAAGAACTGGCTCGCCACCTCGATCACCGTACCGCCCCGCGCGGCATAAATCTGCGTGCCTACGGGCATCTCGATATCGATCGCATGCAAGCTTGCCGGATCGGTGTGCGTGAAGCGGGAGGGAAAGGCCTGCGTCACGCGGAATTCGCGCGCGAGTGCGAAGGGGGCGCGATAAGGTTCCCCCGGCGAGTGATGCACGCGCGGCTCGCCCAGCACCGCGCGGTACTCATGGCCGAACGACATGGGTTGCCTCGCGTCGGCGGGCTTCAACAGCGCGAGAACCGTCTCGCGACGGGCAGGCGCCACGCGCCTCAAGATCTCGCTCTCGAAACCGGCGACGTTCGCGGGCTCGAGCAGGCGCACTGCGACCTCCGCCGGGCAAAAACAGGAATTGTCGGCGACCAGTTCCACATTGAGATCGGCGAGGCGGCGCGAGACCTTGACTACGGGTGGGGTGATCGATTCGGCGACGGCCAACTCCTCGTATTCGCGCACCGCGTCCGGCCGCCGATCGGTATAGACCCAGTTGCCTTCGTCGTCGCGGTACTTGTACAGACCCTGCGCGGCAACCGTTCCCAGCGCGAGCAGCGCCAGCAGTGCCGGAACGGCTCGCGCCCTATTCACGTGGGCTGCCAGCGCGACGGTGGACGGGATGCCACCGGCATCGGTGGTCGGATGAGATCGATGTCGATCTCATCGAGACTGCGGCAGCCAGCCAGCGCCATCGCGACATCGAGTTCGCGCCTCAGGATCTCGAGGACCTGGCGTACACCCTGCTCGCCGGCCACGGCCAGGCCCCACAGAATCGGCCGGCCGACGAGCACGGCACGCGCGCCGAATGCAAGGGCTTTCATGATGTCCGTGCCCCGCCGGATGCCGCCATCGATCAGCACCTCGATGCGCCCATCGAGCGCCGTCGCGATGTCCTCGAGCACTTCGATCGTCGCGGGAGATGTATCGAGCTGCCGGCCGCCGTGATTGGAGACCACCACCGCCTGCGCGCCGTGCTCCCGAGCCCGCACGGCATCGTCCGCGCGCACGATGCCCTTCACGACCACCGGGAGTTTCGTCTGTGCCACCAGCCAATCGAGATCGCGCCATGAGAGCGCCGGATCGAACATCGCGTTGATGTAGGCAGCGACCCCGCCCGCGCCCGCCTCAAGACCCGCAAATGACTTCCCCGCGGGCAGTAGATTTCTCATCACCACCCCTTCAGGCAGCCGAAAGCCATTGCGCGCGTCGCGCTCGCGCTGGCCACCCACTGGCGCATCAACCGTGAGCACGATCGCGCGGCACCCGGCCGCTTCGGCCCGCGCAACCAACTCGCGCGTCACGCCGCGATCGCGATACACGTACAGCTGGAACCACAGCGGCCCGCGCATGTCGCGGCCGACGTCCTCCATCGCGCAATTGGAAAGCGTGCTCAGGATCATGAGCGTGCCGGCCGCGGTCGCAGCACGCGCGGTGGCGAGCTCACCGTCGGGGTGCGCAAGCTCATGACATGCGGTGGGCGCGACCAGGATCGGCATGCCGACCGGGATTCCGAGCACCTGGGTCGACAGGTCCCGATCGGCGATATCGCGCAACACCCGGTAGTGCAGCGACACCGATTCAAAGGCCGCCCGATTGCGCTTGAGCGTGATCTCATCGTTCGCGCCGCCAAAGTAGTAATCGCGCGTGGGTTTCGGCAACACCGCGAGCGCTGCGGCCTCGAAGTCGAAGACGTTGACCAGTGGGAAATCCGGCATCGCTACTCCGTGCGCATCACTTCCTGGCCGCCTGGATGATCAACACCTTGCGGACGCGCTCGATCAACTCGCCGTGCAGGCCGGCGTCGAACTCGGGTGCGCTCGTCCAGTCGTAGGCCCATGGCTGACTCGTACGCAACTCCGCGGGCTCATCGGCGAAGCGTGGAAAGACGTGCGCATGCAGCGCGGGCTCGAGATTGCCGAACACCGCATAGTTGATGCGCGTGGCGCCTGTAACTTCGAACAATGCATCGCCGAGCACTGTCATGTCGGTGAGGAAGTGCGTGCGGTCGCGACGCGTGAGCGCATTGAGGTGCGGCACGACGGGATCCGGAAGCAGCAGCGAGTATCCGCGCAGGATCTGCCGTTTCCCCAGTACAGCCCACCCGGATGACATCCGCATGATGAGCGTCGGATCCTCGCCCTTCTGCAACGTGGCCACGCGCCGGTGAATTGCGGTCGACATTGCTTCTCCTTAAGTCGCGGTAGAGGCTAGACGCCGACCCCGAGTCGCGCCAGCGCCTGCACGGTGTCGCCGTAGGCCGAATGCTCGATACCGTACCAGCCACGCTGGCGCGCCGACTCGACGTTGGCCGGCAGATCGTCGATGAATACGGTGGCGGTTGGATCGAGGCCGAAGCGGCGCTCTGCCTCGGCATAAATGCGCGGTTCGGGCTTCATGACGCCGGCGACAAACGACGGCAGGGCGCCGTGGCCGATGCGGTGCAATCCGAACTCGCGCGACAAGTGCGCCCAATGGAGATCACCTACGTTGCTCAACAGATGCACCTGGTAACGTTCGGCCAGCCGTCGCGCGAGGCCCACCATCGGTACCTGCAACTCGAACATGTCGAGCCAGCGCCTGCGCAAGTCTGCGACGTTCATCGGTTTCCTGCCCAGCCGCGCAAGGTTGCCCAGCAGCTCGTCGCCGGCCACTTCGCCCATTTCATGGCGTTCGAGGTCGATCCGCGCCACCACATCGCGCATGTGCTCCACGTCCGCGCCGTGCTCGCGGAGGTAGCGCGTCAGCGGCGCATAGTCGAGATGGACCAGCACCCAGCCGATGTCGAACACGATGTTCGTGATTGCCTTTCCCACCAGGTTTCCTTGCGCTCGCGGGGAGTAGCGGATTGTACGGTGTCAAGCAGTGCTTCGGCATCCCGCGGCTCTCGCCAGCCTGGCCGTTACAGGTGACAATTTGCACCGTGACACCCAATCAATGGTGGGACGCTGGCGCATGACGTTGACAGTTCATCGTGTCCGCAAGCAGGTTGCGCGCACTCTTGCGACACTGGTGCTCGCGATCTGCTGCGGCGGCCCGGCCGGCGCGCAACCGGGTGGACCTGGTGAGCTGGCAAGTGTCCTGCGAACCGTCCTGCTCGAAGCTCGACATCCATACCTGTCGGCTCTCGACGTGGGGCGCCATCGTGCCGACCTCGAGCGGCTGTATCAGGGACGCGGCTTCACGCCACTGTGGAGCCGCAATCACATCCCGACACGCCAGGCGATCGACGTCACCGCACAACTGCGCGCCGCGGAGAATGTCGGCCTGCGCTCGGCCGACTACGAGGCCAATGCACTCGTTTACCTGCTCGTCGACTTCTCGACCTCGAATTCGGCGGGTGACGAGCAATGGGCATTGTTTGACATCGGCCTCACCACCGCGGTGCTTGCATACGCACACGACGTGCATTTCGGGCGCGTCGACCCACGTGCCGTCGGCTTCGATATCGTGGTCGAGCACGCGCGCCTCGATCTGCCGCCGCTGGTCGAGGGCTTAAGTCAAAGCGGCGACGTGGGGGGCGTGCTGCGCGATCTTGAACCGCCGTTCACGCACTACGAGCTCCTCAAGCCGGCCCTCGCGCTCTACCGCGAGCTGGCGTTCGATCCGGCGCTGACGCGCCTGCCGCCGCTGCCGGCCAGGTCGGTCAAACCGGGGCAGGCCTATGCCGGCGCGCCCCAGTTGCGGGCATTGCTCCGCGCAGTGGGTGATCTTCCGCACGCCACGGCGGCCACGGAAATCGCGAACTCCACGCTCCTCGACCATGAGCTGGTCGAGGGTCTGAAGCGCTTCCAGTCGCGACACGGTCTCGATATCGATGGCGCGCTCGGCCGGAAGACCCTCGCCACGCTCACCACACCCATGAGCATTCGCGTCAAACAGCTCGAGAGTACTCTGGAACGCTGGCGCTGGCTGCCGCCGCGCCTCGACAGCCCGCCGATCATCGTCAACATCCCGCAATTTCGTTTGTTCGCATTCCGCACGGTGCAGGACCTCGAGGACCAGATGCTCACGATGGATGTCATCGTCGGCAAGGCGTTTCCGTCCAATCGCACGCCGGTGTTCGTCGCCGACATGAAATACATCGTGCTGCGCCCCTATTGGGACGTACCGTACAGCCTGATGATCAAAGAGCTGCTGCCACTGATCCGCAACAACCCCGAATACCTGGGCTCGCAAGATCTCGAGATCGTGGGCGGCGGGGGGGACGCCGCGACGCCGGTGCCGGCAACGCCCGAGAACATCGAAGCGCTGGAGCGCGGGACATTGCGGCTGCGCCAGCTGCCCGGCCCCAACAATGCTCTGGGCCTCGCGAAGTTCATCATGCCGAACAGCTACAGCGTTTACCTGCACGGTACTCCGGCGCAGTCACTGTTTGCGCGCAGCACGCGCGCGTTCAGTCACGGCTGCGTGCGCGTGGCGGATCCGATCGCCCTGGCGGAGTACGCGCTGCGCGAAGACCCCGCATGGACGCGCGACAGAATCGTGGCGGTCATGGACGGCGAACTCCCCGTGCAGATCAACCTGCGCAACCCGATTCGGGTCTTCGTCGTCTATG
>DATBVX010000204.1:0-6956 GCA_036515135.1 Steroidobacteraceae bacterium | reverse complement strand
GAATTGGCAATGCTGCGTTCGAGCGTGAACCCGGTGACGGTGCGTTCGAATAATGCGATCTGCTCCGTTGTCACCGGATCGCCGAGTGCGTCGGCATTGGCCAGGTGCGTGAGCAACCGCATTCGCGGAGCGACGGCAGCGCTCTCGGCGAGCGCGTTGTGGGCCGCCGGAAACTCCTCCGGGCGGAACCCCAGGCGATTCATTCCCGAATCGATCTTGAGCCAGACGTTGAAGCGGTGTGCGCCGCGCCAGTCCGCCAGCAGCGCCACCTGTTCCGGGCCGTGAACGACCAGCTCGAAATCCTGGTGGGCAGCCTCCTCAAGCTGCGGCGCATTGAACACACCCTCAAGCAACACGATCGGCGCGCGGACGCCGGCACTGCGCAACGCCATGCCCTCTTCCAGGCGCGCCACCGCAAATGCGTCGGCATCGGCAAGTGCGAGCGCGGTGGGCACCAGGCCATGGCCGTAGGCATTGGCCTTGACGACGGCCAGGATTCGCGCCCCGGGCGCGAAGCGCTTCACGGCGGCAAGATTGGCGCGCAGCGCGCTGGAGTGGATGACCGCGCGAATCAGGCGCGTCACCGCAGCACGCCCTCTCCGTACGCTTCGGGAGCGTAGTTCTCGAACTTGGTATAGGGGCCGAGGAAGGTGAGCTGCACTTCCCCGGTCGGGCCGTTGCGCTGCTTGGCGATGATGATATCGGCGATGCCCTTGCGCGCGGTGGCGGCCTCGTAAACCTCGTCGCGATAGATCATCAGGATCACATCGGCGTCCTGTTCGATCGCACCCGATTCGCGCAGATCCGACATCACCGGCCTCTTCTCGACGCGCTGCTCCACGCTGCGATTGAGCTGCGACAGCGCGATCACCGGAATCTTGAGTTCCTTGGCCAGGGCCTTCAGCGACCGCGAGATCTCGGAGATCTCGGTGGCGCGGTTCTCCTTGGTGCCAGGCACCTGCATCAGCTGCAGGTAGTCGACCACCACCAGGCCCAGGTTGTGTTCCCGCTTCAGCCGGCGGGCGCGAGCGCGGATCTCGGTCGGCGTCAGGGCCGGCGTTTCGTCAACGAACAGCGGCGCGCGTGACAGTTGCGTCATCGCAGTGTCGATGCGCGGCCAGTCCTCCTCCGAAAGCCTGCCGGTGCGCAGGTTCGACTGGTTGATGCGGCCAAGCGAGGAGATCATGCGCAGGCTCACCTGCTCGGCGGACATTTCCATGCTGAAGATGGCGCTCGCGACCCCGGCGCCGACCGCGGCGTTTTCTGCGATGTTGACCGCCAGCGTCGACTTGCCCATCGAGGGGCGGCCGGCAATGACGATCAGATCGCCGGGTTGCAATCCGCCGGTCATCTGGTCGAGCTGCGTGAATCCTGACGCCACGCCCGTCATCTTTTCGGGCGAGCGGTACAGTTGATCGATGCGATCGATGACGCCGGGCAGAATGCTGCGCACCGCAACCAGGCCGTCACGGCCGTGCGCGCCGGCCTCGGCGATCGCGAACACGTGCCGTTCGGCTTCATCGACGAGTTCGCGGGCATTGCGTCCGTCGGTATTGAATCCCGAGCTCGCGATGCCCGTGCCCACCTCGATCAGCCGGCGCAGCAACGAGCGCTCGCGGACGATCTCGGCGTAGGCACGAATGTTGGCGGCACTCGGCGTATCGCGTGCGAGCGTCCCGAGATAGGCGAGGCCACCCGCTGCCTCGAGCTGCCCGTGCCGTTCAAGATGCTCCGATAGCGTCACCACGTCGATCGGGCTGCCCTGCTCGCTCACGGTGGCGGCCGCGCTGAAGATGATGCGATGGTCGGTCCGGTAGAAATCCGGCGCCGTGAGCACGTCGGCGACCGCATCCCAGGCAGTCGCATCGAGCATCAGGCCACCGAGCACGCTCTGCTCGGCTTCAATCGAGTGCGGGAGAATGCGCAGGGGTTCTGCCGACGAGACGGGGACCTTCTGCGTCTTGATCACGGGCGTGACCGCGCTAATCCTCCGCGACGATGGTCACGGGAAGAGCAACGTTGATGTCCGTGTGCAGGTGCAGCGTGACCGTGTGCTCACCGATGACGCGGATCGGCCCCGTGGGCAAGCGCACTTCACTGCGCGCGACTTCAAAGCCAGCCGTCGTGCAGGCTTCGGCGATATCCGCCGTACCGATCGACCCGAAGAGCTTCCCCTCGGTGCCGGCCTTGGCCGTCATGCGCAGCTTGAAATCCTGCATGTGCTCGGCGCGCTGCTGCGCCTTGTAGAGCTCTTCCTGCGCAATGCGCTCGTGTTCGGCGCGACGCGCCTCGAACCTGGCCACGTTGGCCGCCGTCGCGAGCGTCGCCTTGCCCTGCGGCAACAGGAAATTGCGCGCGAATCCTGGCCGGACCTTGACGCGGTCGCCGATGGCACCGAGGTTCGCGACTTTCTGCAGCAGAATCACTTCCATCGCGACGCCCTCAATGCTGGTCGGTGTACGGCAGGAGCGCGAGGTAGCGCGCACGCTTGACCGCGAGCGCGAGCTGGCGCTGGTAGTGAGACTTGGTGCCGGTGATGCGGCTCGGCACGATCTTTCCGGTCTCGGTGATGTAGCTCTTGAGCGTGGTCAGATCCTTGTAGTCGATCTGTTTCACGCCCTCCGCGGTGAAGCGGCAGAATTTCTTGCGTCGAAAGAATCTCGCCATGTGTGTGTGCCCCGAATACGGTGGGTTGCGGTCCGACGGATCAGCGCGCGCCGGCGCCGGACTCGTCGTCATCGTCACGATCGAATCCGGGACCCTCGTCGCGGCCCGGACGCGTCTCGGACTCTTCGCTGGCGCGTGCCATCGGCGAGGGCTCGGTCGTCGCCGAATCGGCCTTGATGACCAGGTGACGCAACACCGCGTCGCTGAACCGGAACGCGCCCGTGAGCTCACCGAGCGTCTTGTGGTCGCACTCGATGTTCATCAGCACGTAATGTGCCTTGTGGACCTTGGCGATGGGGTATGCGAGCTGGCGGCGACCCCAGTCTTCCAGGCGGTGAACGTTGCCACCACCGGTCGCGATCATGCCCTTGTAGCGCTCGAGCATGGCGGGAACCTGCTCGCTCTGGTCGGGGTGGACCAGAAACACGATTTCGTAGTGTCGCATCGATTCTCCCTCTGGATGTAGCCGCCCGGTATGCGAAAAACCAGATGCGGCAAGGAGTTATGGATCGCCCAGGCCTGTCCCGAACGAAGGGCGCGAATGGTACTGAAGCGTGCGGGGGGTGGCAAGCATCTTATCGTCGCTGCCGCAGCACCTCGTAAAGCATCATTCCTGTCGCGACCGACACGTTTAGGCTCTCAACGGCGCCGCGCATGGGGAGCCGGACGATCAGATCACAGGATTCGCGCGTCAGCCGACGCAGCCCCGCACCCTCGCCTCCCATCACGATTCCAATCGCGCCCTTGAGCTCGGCATCAAAGGTGCTGCGTTCGGCCTGTGCATCGGCGCCAATGAACCAGAGGTCGCGCTCCTTGAGGACGCGCATGGCGCGCGCGAGATTCGTGACGGTCACCAGTGGCACCAGTTCCGCTGCGCCTGCCGCCACCTTGCGCACGGTCGGTGTCAGTCCGGCGGCGCGATCTCGCGGAACGACGACCGCGTGCACGCCACAGGCATTCGCCGTACGCAGGCACGCGCCGAGATTGTGGGGATCCTGCACGCCATCGAGCAGCAAGAGCAGCGCGGGCTCAGCCAACTTCTCCAGGTGAGTGAGCAGCTCGGACTCATCCCAGCTGCGCGCGGGTTGTACGTCAGCGGCGATGCCCTGATGGGCGGCACCACCCGTCCACTCGTCCAGGCGGCGACCAACAATGCGTTGGTGCTTGATGCCGGCTTCGCGTGCGAGCGCCAGCACTTCGGCCGCGCGCGCATCGTCGCGGGTGTCCTGCACGTACAACAGGCGCACTCGCTCCGGATGCTGCTTGAGGAGCCAGCGAACCGCGTGCACCCCGTGAACCCACGAACGGTCCGTCATGCTCGGACTCAGCCGTCGCGCCGGCGGGCACGCGTCTTGCGTGTGCCGCGTGCTGTCGTCGTGCGGGGTTCATTCGCAAGCTCGAAGTCGAGCTGGCGTTCACGCAGGTCGACGCGCGTGAGCCGGACCGCGACATGCATGCCGAGGCGATAGGTCCGCCGCGTCCGCCGGCCCACCCAGGCGCAGTGCGTCGCATCGAATTCGAAGAAGTCCCCGTGCAGCGCGGACACGTGCACCAAACCGTCGATCTGCAGGTTGTCGAGCTGGACGAACAACCCGAACTCGACCACGCCCGTGACGACGGCTTCGAACTCATCGCCCACGTGGGCGCGCATGTAGTCGCACTTGAGGTAGGCCATCACGTCGCGCGCCGCCTCATCTGCGCGCCGCTCTTTCGCTGAACACTCGCTGCCGAGGCGCTCCATGTCGGAGCTCGAGTAGGTGAATCCCCCAATGCGGTGTGCCCTGACCGCATGATGGATGGCACGATGAACCAGCAGGTCCGGGTAGCGCCGGATCGGCGAAGTAAAATGCGCGTACTCCTTCAGGCCCAGCCCGAAGTGCCCGATATTGACCGGCTGGTACACCGCCTGGGGCAGCGAGCGAATCAACAGGCTTTCGATAAAGGCGACATCCGGCCGTCCGGCGATGAGCGCGCTGACCTGCTTCAGCTCCCGCGTGCCGATCGTTGCGGGAAAACGTACGCCGACACCGAGCGCGCGCAGCATCCGTTGCAGCTCCGTCACCCGGCGCTCTTCCGGCTCGCCATGCACCCGATACAGCGTCGGCAGGTCGTGCTTGTTGAGAAACCGCGCCGCCTCGATGTTGGCGGCGATCATGCATTCCTCGATCAGGCGATGGGCGTCATTGCGCGCATGCACTTCAAGCGCCGCAACGGAGCCTTCCTCCGTGAGGCGCACCTTGATTTCCGGGGCATCGAAATCGAGCGCTCCGCGCCGCTCGCGGGCGATGCGCAGAGCGTGGTAAAGGCCGTGCAGGTGCTCGAGATGGGGCACCAGCGCTGCGTTTTCGGAGCTCAGCGCCGGATCTTTCGCGAGCAGAATCGCCGCGACCTTGGTGTAGGTCAGTCGCGCCTGCGACCGGATCACGCCCGCCTGGAATCGCGGTCGGGTCACCGCGCCGTGTGCATCCACGTGCATCTCGCACACCAGTGCCAGCCGATCGACCCCGGGCTTGAGGGAACACAACTCGTTCGACAGGCTTTCCGGCAACATCGGCAGCACGCGATCGGGAAAATAGACGGAGGTCGCGCGAACCTGCGCCTCGACGTCGAGCACGCTGCCGATGGGCACGTAATGGCTGACGTCCGCGATCGCGACCAGGAGCCGCCAGCCGCGCGATACCGGCTCGCAGTACACGGCATCGTCGTAGTCACGAGCGTCCTCGCCATCGATGGTCACAAACGCGAGGTCACGCAGGTCCGCGCGTCCCGCGATGTCGACCGCTCGTACGCGATCGCCCCAGCTGCGCGCCTCGCGCTCGACAGCCTCGGGCCAGGTGTAAGGCAGGCCGTGGGTCACGATGGCGAGCTCGGCGGCGAGCTCCGCCAAGTTGCGCGTCGCGACGACTCGCGTGACTTTGCCGATCGCGTTCGAGGTGCGTGTCGGCGGTTCGGTGAGCTCGACGATGACCAGATCGTTGTGCCGCGCCAAACCGCGCTGCGAAAACGGAATCAGGATCCGCTGTCGATAGCGGGGATTCTCGGGAATGACCGCGGCGACATCGCCGGCATCCTCGAAGCGCCCGGCGAGCTCGCGGGTTCCGCGCTCGAGCACTTCGACAACTGCCCCCGAGCGCCGACCGCGGCCGTCGTCGGCCGTCACGCGAATGCGCACTCGATCGCCGTGCATCACGCCTGCCATCTGGCCCGCATCCAGATGCACGTCGGGCGGGCCCGTGTCGGGCGCGAACCAGCCGTAGCCATCGCGATGCGCTGTGACCGTGCCCTCGAGTTGTCCCAGATCCGCGTCCACGCCATACGCGTTGCGACCGCTGCGACGCAGTTGGCCGTCACGGCTCATCGCCGTCAGGCGATTCTCGAGCGCGCGGATCAACGCGTCCTTGCGCAGCCGAAGACGCTGTGCAAGCTCGCCCGCGCTCAAGGCCCGATTGGCATCGCGAAGCTCCGCGATGATCAGCTCGCGGCTCGGGATCGGCTCCTCGTAACGGCGGCTCTCACTCGCGAATCGCGGGTCGCGATCCTGCCAGCGACCTTTCGGAGCGTGCGGTGATCGTTTTCTTGGTGTCACTTGGTGGTGTCGAATCGCATGCGATCGATTGCACGATCTGCGACCAAGTCCGTGATTTGACAAGGTAGGAGGCCGCACGTAAAGTGCGGCGCCTTCTTCAGGGGCCGGCTCACTCGGCTCCGCGATGCCCAGGTGGCGGAACTGGTAGACGCGCTGGTTTCAGGTACCAGTGGAGCGATCCGTGGAGGTTCGAGTCCTCTCCTGGGCACCATCAGCTCATCTAATAACACATCTCAAGGCGTATCATCCGGTACCAGTAATCGCGTCGTTTCCCTGTTTTTGTGGCCTTTCGGCTTCTCATCGCGCAACACGCCATCGGTTAACAGCTTAGCACGGCCGCGGGTGGGTGCGTTGGTAACCGGCTCAATGTGAGTCCCTGTTTCCCGCACAATCGCATTCGAGTTCCTGACGGGCCCGGTTCCAATCACAGTTATCGGCATCATGCCGCTCACTCATAGTGCGATCCGCATTGCTCGACCGCGAGAGAGATCAATAGGCTCGGAGATGGCCGACGCCTCGTGTTGCGCGTCGATCCGAACGGATCGAAGTGGTCGTGCCAGCACTAGCGCATCGGTGGGCGCGAAAAGATCCTCATAGGTGAGGTGCCCTGTACGAACGCGCAACATCGTTGTAGATGGTGTTCACGAAGCTCAGACCGGCATACAACTAACGAGGCAGCCAGGCTGACGTAACCAACGGCCGA
>DATBVX010000203.1:0-2767 GCA_036515135.1 Steroidobacteraceae bacterium | reverse complement strand
CTCGAGCGTGTTGAGTCCGTGCAGATCGCCCATCACCAGCTGCAACGGCGCGACGATCGCAGCCATCCACATCGCCATCGAGAACATGACGCGCGCCGCGTCGCTCGAACGATCGCGCAGCAGATGAAGGGCGCCGACCCCTCCGACGACGAATGCAGTGGTGAGGTATGCGGCCAGCACCATGTGAGCCAGGCGGTAGGGGAGGGACGGGTTGAAGATCACCGCCCACCAGTCGACGGGGATGAACTGGCTGTCGCGGATGGCGTAACCCGCGGGTGTGTGCATCCAGCTGCTGGCTGCAAGGATCCAGAAGGCCGATACCAGCGTGCCGACCGCCACCATGCTGGTGGCGAAGAAATGCAGTCCCTTGCCGACGCGCTTCTGCCCGAACAACATCACCCCCAGGAATCCCGCTTCGAGAAAAAAGGCCGTGAGCACTTCGTAGCCGAGCAGCGGGCCGAGCACCGGGCCGGTCCGATCGGCAAATGGTCCCCAGTTGGTGCCGAACTGGTAGCTCATCACGATCCCGGAGACCACGCCCATGCCGAAGGTCAGTGCGAAGATCCTGAGCCAGTAGCGATAGAGAACGATATGGGTTTCGCGGCCGCGCCACAGCCACAGCGCCTCGAGGACTGCGAGATAACTCGCCAAGCCGATCGTGAAAGCGGGAAATACGATGTGAAATGCGACCGTGAACGCGAATTGCAGTCGCGCCAGGATCGCGGCGTCGAGCCATTCCATCATCGACGATCAGTGTACTCTCGACTAGGCTGTGACCGATGTCTGTCGTGGAACTCGCTCAGGCTTCGAGACTCGATGTCACGCGCGTGCTGGATCGCTACGGGCTGACGCTCGAGCTCATCGCACCGCAGGAGTCGATTCCCGGTTCCTTCTGGGGCGAACGCGAGGCGGGACTTAAGGGTGACCGGCTGTACGCGCGCCTCGATACGCCCCTGCACTCGATTCTTCACGAGACGGCCCACTATGTCTGCATGACACCGGAACGACGCGCCGGGCTTGATGCCGACGCGGGCGGGGACGATCCGGAAGAGAACGCCGTTTGCTGCCTCCAGATCCTGCTCGCCGATCACATCCGCTTCTTTGGCCGCGCGCGGATGCTGCAGGACATGGACGCCTGGGGTTACAGCTTCCGGCTGGGCTCCGCTCGGGCGTGGTTCGAGAAGAATGCGGGCGAAGCACGCGACTGGTTACGCCAACATGCGCTGGTCGATGAACACACGCAGCCGACCTGGAAGCTGCGCGAGTAAGGCGTCAGCGGGCGAATTGGTCGGTGGCCGTGATCAGTCGATGCAGGATGCCGCGCTCGAAGGCCGAATGACCCGCGTCCGGCACAACGTGAAACTCAGCTTCGGGCCAGGCCTTGTGCAGATCCCAGGCGCTCATCATCGGGCAGACCACGTCGTAGCGCCCCTGCACGATCACTGCTGGAACGTGCCGGATGGCATCGACGCGGATCAGCAGCTGGTCCTCGGCGTGGAAGAACCCCCCGTGAACGAAATAGTGGCACTCGATGCGTGCGATCGCGACCGCGAACTTGTCGTCGCTCCAGCGCCGCACGTTGTCCTCGTTGACGAACAGGTAACTGGTCGCCGCCTCCCACACCGACCATGCCTTGGCTGCGGCCAGCTGCGCCGCACGATCCTCGCCGGTCAGCCGCCGATAAAAGGCCGCGATCAGGTCGCCGCGCTCCGCAGTGGGAATCGGCGCAATGTACTGCTCCCAGCGGTCCGGAAACAGCGCGCTCGCGCCTTCCTGGTAGAACCAGCGCAGCTCCGCCCGGCGCAACATGAAGATGCCGCGCAACACCAGCTCGCTCACGCGTTTGGGATGCGTCTGCGAGTAAGCGAGGGCCAGCGTGCTGCCCCACGAGCCACCGAATACCAGCCAGCGCTCGATGCCGAGATGCTCGCGCAACTTCTCGATGTCCGCGACCAGGTGCCAGGTGGTGTTCTCCTCGAGGCTCGCATGGGGGCGGCTGCGGCCGCAGCCGCGTTGGTCGAACAACACGATGCGGTAACGCTTTGGATTGAAGAAGCGCCGCGAATCCTTGCCCGCACCCGCGCCCGGGCCACCGTGGACGAAGAGAGCAGGCTTGCCGGTCGGGTTACCGCACTCCTCGTAGTAGAGCTCGTGGACATTGGAAACGCGCAAGTACCCTGTGCTGTATGGCTCGATCGGCCGGTACAGGGTCCTCAACCTGTTCTCGCGTCTGCGGGCGACAGTGGGTCTTGGCTTCGCTGTCGCTCGCGTGGCTTTGAGACGTCCCCTTCGCTTGCCCTTGTTCCGCTGGCGGCCCTTCGTCAACGGTCGCTTCGCCATGCAGTTTCCCTTCAGGATCTCTGGACCATCGGGCCAAGCGGCCGGCCGCCGATCAGGTGCAGGTGCAGGTGATAGACCTCCTGGCCAGCGTGCGCATTGCAGTTGACGATGAGCCGGTAGCCGTTCTCCGCGATGCCCTCCTTGCGCGCGAGATCACGCGCGACCGTGAACAGGTGTCCGATCAGGGCCTCGTCCTCGTCAGCGATATCGTTCGCGGTCGGAATCGGCTTGTTGGTGACGATGAGGATGTGCGTCGGGGCTACAGGATGGATGTCGCGGAATGCCGTGACTCGATCGTCCCTGTACACGAACGCGGCCGGCAGCTCGCCGGCGATGATTTTCTCGAACAGCGTGGGCATTGGTTCTCCCGGTTCAGGCTTGCGTGGAGCGCGGCAAGCCTACACCGGCAGGGCGCGTGATTCTATTT
>DATBVX010000202.1:0-2119 GCA_036515135.1 Steroidobacteraceae bacterium | reverse complement strand
GGCCGCGGCTGTTGCGCCAGCGCCGGCCCCGCGGGATCTGCGCACCGCTTCGCCGGCGAACACGGCCACTGAGGGCAGCGTTCGCGATCTCCTCGCGCGCGCGGCCCGGGATATCAACCAGGTGAACTACAACCGCCTCAGCACCGAGGGGCGTTCGCAGTACGACCAGTCGAAGCGCTTCAGCATCCAGGCTGAGCAGGCGCTGCGCGAGCGCAACCTCATGTTTGCCGCAACACTCGCCGACAAGGCCGCGACGCTCGCAGCTGAACTGTTAGGGCGCTGACCTACCCACTCAACAGGCGCGATAGCCGTTCCATTACCCACGCTAGCTCAACGGGCCACGGAGCCACGGAGTCGCGGAGTTGAAAAATTCCCTACGAAAACTCCGTGTCTTCGTGTCTCCGTGGCCCGTGAAGCGCTCTCTGAAGCCCTGGGAAGCGCTTGGCACATCCTCTGCTCTATAGGTGGACAGAACGACAGTTTCCTCTCCCCGCAGCGAAAGTGGCGGGGATATCCGCTAAGAAACACCTGCCTGTGCACCCGGGGGAGCCGCTGAAAAGCGACTCCCTCCCACCTCGCGTTATCTGCGATGGGCGATTTGTGATTTGTGATTGAGTACAATAGATATTGCGCTTGCCCTAACGAAAAAGCGCTATATGTTGTGGTTTTGTTGTTGACAAAGCCGTTACGCGAGGCGCATATTGTCGCTCGCGCTTGAAGAGGTGAGGCCGGATCTCCCAGCTCCAGGCCAAGACGAATGCCCCCTCAGGTCGTCTAGAGCGCAACTTCACAACCAGGAGTCGCGAATGCCCACCGGGGTGGGTGCATTCGTCGTTCGGAGGAACCATGGAAAGAGGCCCTGCCAGGGAGACCCAGCCTGAGGGAGTGGCGCGAGCGCGGAAGGCCGCCGAATCGAGGGGCGTGGTCGCGCCGGGACTGGAGTTCCCTCGCTATTTCACGCTGCCGGGCGTCGATCCGTTCGACGAAGTCGAATGGGAGATCCGCTCGGCGGTGATCGGCAACGAAAAGGGCAAGGTCGTCTTCGAGCAGCGCGACGTCGAGATCCCGAAGTTCTGGTCGCAGCAGGCCACGAACATCGTCGTCTCGAAGTACTTCCGCGGGCAGCTGGGCGGCCCCGAGCGCGAGCGGAGCGTCAAGCAGCTGATCGGGCGCGTCGTCGACACGATCACGCACTGGGCCCGCGAGCAGCAGTACTTCGCCAGCGAAGACGCGCTGCTGTCGTTTTCGGCGGAGCTGAAGCACCTGCTCGTGTACCAGAAGGCGGCATTCAACAGCCCGGTCTGGTTCAACTGCGGCTTCGAGAAGGCGCCGCAGTGCTCGGCCTGTTTCATCAATTCGGTCCAGGACACGATGGACTCGATCCTGACGCTGGCCAGGACCGAGGGGATGCTGTTCAAGTTCGGCTCGGGGACAGGCAGCAACCTGTCGGCGATCCGCTCCTCGCGGGAACTCCTGGCGGGCGGCGGCACGGCGAGCGGCCCGGTGTCGTTCATGAAGGGGTACGACGCGTTTGCGGGCGTGATCAAGTCGGGCGGCAAGACGCGCCGCGCCGCCAAGATGGTCATCCTGAACGCCGACCATCCCGACATCATGGACTTCATCAACTGCAAGGTGGAGGAAGAGAAGAAGGCGTGGGCGCTGATCGACGCCGGCTACGACGGGTCCTTCACGGGCGTGGCGTACGGGTCGATCTTCTTCCAGAACTCCAACAACAGCGTGCGCGTGACGGACGACTTCATGCGCGCGGTGCTGGATGACGGCGACTGGGACACGAAGGCGGTGACGAGCGGCGCGGTGGTGGAGACGCACAAGGCGCGGGATCTCATGCGGAGGATCGCGGAGGGCACGTGGGTGTGCGGCGACCCCGGCATGCAGTTCGACACCACGGTGAACGACTGGCACACGTGCCCGAACACCGATCGGATCAACGCGAGCAACCCCTGCTCGGAATACATGTTCCTGGACGACTCGGCGTGCAACCTGGCGTCGATCAACCTGATGAAGTTCGTGAAGGAGGACGGCGAGCTCGACGTCGCGGCGTTCAAGTCGGCGTGCCGCACTCTCATCACGGCGCAGGAGATCATCGTCCCGAACTCGA
>DATBVX010000201.1:0-2456 GCA_036515135.1 Steroidobacteraceae bacterium | reverse complement strand
ACCAATGTCGTATTCATGGGAATGGGCGAGCCGCTCGCCAACTACCGCAACGTCGTGCCGGCGATGCGGGTGATGCTCGATGACCTCGGGTTCGATCTTTCGCGCCGGCGCGTCACTTTGAGCACATCGGGCCTGGCGCCTCAGATCCTCAAGCTGGCGGAAGAATGCAACGTGGCGCTCGCCGTGTCTCTGCATGCTCCGAACGACGCGCTGCGAAACGTGCTGGTGCCGATCAACCGCAAACACCCGATCAAGGAGCTGCTCGAGGCTTGCTGGATCTACCTCGACCAGCAGAATGGGCGCAGCATCACGTTCGAGTACGTCATGCTTGACGGCGTCAATGATGGCGACGAACACGCGCGCGAGCTCGCACGGCTGCTCAAGGGTCGGGCGGCAAAGGTGAACCTCATTCCGTTCAACAGTTTCCCCGGGACGCGTTATCGGTGCTCCCCGCCGGCGACGATCAGCCGCTTCCGCGACCTGCTCAATGCACGCGGGGTCATCGCAACTACGCGGCGCACCCGTGGCGACGATATCGATGCGGCTTGCGGGCAGCTCGTGGGCCGCGTGCGTGATCGAACCACCGTACGACTTGGCCGCAAGCTCATCGGCGTGGCGGTCGAGGCATGAAACTCGCACTGGCGGCTCTTGGTATCGGCGCAATGCTGGCATTCGCGGGCTGTGCAACGCCCGATTCGGATCCCGACCGCCCGCAGTCGCCCGAGGATGCGGCGGCCTTCAATGCGCGCCTCGCCATCGCCTACATGGGCCAGGGCAATCTCGAGATGGCGCGCGAGAAGGCCGAAAAGGCGCTCGGTCAGGATCCGAAGAACGCCTTGGTGCACACGGCGGCGGGGCTCGTCTATGACCGCCTGGGTGACGACAGGAAGGCCGAATCACACTATTCAATGGCGCAGCGTCTGAAACCGGACGATCCGGAAGTGCTCAACTATTACGGTGTTTTCCTGTGCCGCAAGGGGCAGACCAAGGAGGGCGAGAAGCTGTTTCTCAAGGCGGCGCGCAACCCCGTCTACCGCACGCCCGAGGTCGCCTACAACAATGCCGGTCTCTGCCTGCGCAACAACGGACAGCTCGATGGCGCCGAGCAGCACTTTCAGCGGGCGCTCGCCATCAAGCCGCAATTCGGCGACGCACTGCTGCAGCTTGCGGATCTCAACTTCGAGCGCGGACGCATGGCCGACGCGCAGACCCTGGTGCAACGCTTTCTCGGCGGTCAGCCCGCGAGCCCGCAGATCCTGTGGATCGGAGTGCGCGTCGAACGCGCGCTCGGCAATCGCGCGGCAGCCGACGCTTACGCCAGACGATTGAAGACCGAGTTTCCGAAGACCGAGCAGACCCGTGCGCTGCTCGACTCCGAACGGCAGAGCGGATGACCGACGCGCCAGGCAGCGCGAACCGAAATGAAGAAGGCGCAACCGGGCTGCAGCGCCTGAGAGTGGAGCGGGAGCGCCGCGGGCTGGATCGCCAACAGGTCGCCGACGATCTGCACGTGGACGTGTGGATCATCGAGGCGCTGGAAGCGGGCCGATTTGAAAGTCTCGGCGCATCGGTTTACGTGCGCGGACATCTGCGCAAGTACGCGGAGCTCTTGGGTCTCGATGCGGAGCGATTGCTGTCGGCCTACGCGCCTGAGAGCGCACAGCCGCCGGAGCTGGTGCCGATAACGCCGGGGAGCCATCCGCGGCCCGAAGTGCCAGTGAGGGTGATTGGGGCACTGGTTGTCGGAGTGATCATCGTCGGAACCGCGTGGTGGGCACTGAGCGGTCGCGACGCCACGACCACTGAATCGAAGCCCGGCCCGGTTGCCGCGAAGCAAGCTGCGGCTGTTGCGGAGAGCGAGCCCGCTCCGACGGTGGCGAGCGCCCCGGAGGTGCAACCCGAAACGATCGTGGCACCCGCAAGCCCGCCGGCTGAGGCAGATGCGCAGAACGAGAAGGTAACCGAGCGCGCGCCGACAGGCGCTGCAGTGAGGCTGCGATTGAGCTTCTCCGCCGACAGCTGGGTTGAGCTGTACGATGCGGGCGGGCGCCGATTCTTCTTCGATATGGGGCCGGCGAATTCGGTGCGCAGTTTCACCGCGGCGGCGCCGATAAGGGTGTTTCTGGGCAATGCCGATGGCGTGCAGATCGAACTGAACGGCCAGGCGATCGCACTGCCCGAGCGGGTGAGGCGGGGCAACGTGGCCCGCTTCACGTTGGATGCGCGCGGCCAGGTGCATCGGGCAGAAGGTTAAGAGGTGTGATTTGGACGGCATCATTCAGCCAGTGCGTGGGATGGGCGACATCCTGCCGGCCGAGATCGGGTACTGGCAGAGACTCGAATCGATTGCGCGCGAGGTCCTGGCGAGCTACGGCTACGAAGAGCTGCGCGTACCCGTCGTAGAGCACACTGAGCTCTTCAAGCGCTCGATCGGCGAGTTCACCGACATCGTCGAG
>DATBVX010000200.1:0-18503 GCA_036515135.1 Steroidobacteraceae bacterium | reverse complement strand
AATACGGTGATCAACATCGGCGGCACGACGACCTCCGGTTACGACCTGAACATGCGCTGGGCGCTCCCAGCGACGGGCATTGGCCGGTTTACGTTCAGCTGGCAGAACACGATTCTCGATGAGTATGTGGACAAGGTGCAGACCTCCGCAGGACTTGTCGACCAGGCGCGCGAGGGAACGGAGCGGGGGAGTCCCTCGATCGCTTTCCCGGAATGGAAATCCGCGCTAACAGCCGACTGGAGCCTCGGTGACTTTGCCGCTGCCGCCACCGTGCGCTACACCGACTCGGTCACCGAAACCTGCCCTGCGGCCGCGCGGGGTCTCGGCCTCTGCAGCAACGACCCCGTACAGAACGAGATGGACGCGACCACCTACGTCGACTTGCAGGGGAGCTGGACGCCATCTGGACTGGGCGGCGGGTGGACGTTCACGCTGGGCATCAACAACGTGTTCGATGAAGATCCACCGTTCTGCTTCAGCTGCGAGCTGAACTCGTTCGATGGAGGGGTCTACGATATTCCTGGAATGTTCTGGTACGGGCGTCTAGTGGCACGATTCGGCAAGGAATGAGCGACTGAAGAGGGGGGCGTCTGGCTTCGGGTCTCGGACAGATGAGCGGCGGCAAACGCTACGCTCCTCTGCCTGGGGCCCGATCTCCCGAGCCGGTTACGGTACTCTTCCCCAACCGTTCGTTTCGGGTAACCCACCACTGAGCAATCCTTCCGGCAGATTTCGCAACCTTTCCGTCGTGTAGCGATAACCAGCCTCGATCGCGCGATCGAATGCCTGCCAGTTGAGCATGTCGATCGTCTCGAGCGGCGGCTGCAGCAACAGATCGGTCTGCTCGCGGTGTGCCATGGTGGCCGCGGCGCTGTTGACCATCCCGGCGCGCCACAGGATCTGGAAGATATTGACGCGCTTCTTCTTCGAGCGGAACCACGCCATCGCTTTCCACAGGCCCGGCACGTCGACGTCGTCGAAGTCCGCGGTGAACGCGCGGTCAGCACCGACATCGACGCCGATCACGGGACCGCGTCCAACTTCACGCATGATGTCCACCGGCAGATTATTCATCGCACCGCCGTCCACATGCACGTCGCCCTGGTGAAAGATCGGTGGCAGCACGCCGGGAATCGCCACCGACGCACGCAGCCAGCGCCACAGGAGTCCCGAGCGGTGTACGGCTAGACGTCCGGTGGTGAGATTCGACGAGACGCAATAGAAGGGCAGTGGCAGGTCCTCGATCTTGAGCTCGCCGAATTCCCCCCGCAGCAGGCGGGTCACCTTGCGGCCCGACACCAGCGAGACCAGAGGCAGCGTGTAGTCGTTGAGCGGATTGGTATCGACGAACGTGCGGCGGAATCGATCCACCAGCTCGTCGTGCGTCCATTCCATTGCCACGCCGGCGCCGAGAATCGCGCCCAGGCTTGTTCCGCCCACCGCGTCGATCGGAATGTTGGCCTGGCGCAGGGCCTTGACGACGCCAATGTGGGCCAGCGCGCGTGCACCTCCGCCAGAGAGCGTCAGCCCCACGCCGCGGCCGGTGAGTAATCGTGCCAGGCGTGCGACGTCGCGCTTGTGTCGCACGTGGTGATGCGCGATGCCCGGGTTCTGCGCCAGCCAACGGCTCGCTGCGCCGGTCACAAAGGTGTCGCCGTGCAGCAGCACCAGCTCGCCGCGCTGCAGGGTGGTCCGCGAATCGCGCCGTGCCTGCAACAACAGCCATGGACTCGGCTCCACATCCGCACGCGCCACCAGCAACACGGAATCGGCCTGGCGCATGCAGAGCCGGCTCCAGGGCGTGACCGCAGGATCGGCCACGTAGATCACGAAATCGTTCGCCGCCTCGACATTGGCGAACCAGTGGCTGGTGTGCGACGAGCCTTTGACACCCCACACGAGCTCGCTGCGTGAGCCGTGATTGAGCGCGGCGACCAGCTGTTCCACGAAACCGCGGACGTCGACTTCTGCGCTGTGCGGGACGATCGTGAAAGTCTTGGGCACCGAGCGCTTGCCGCGCTGTTGCCGCTGCGAGCTTTCAAGTCGCTGCACGGTGAGCTGCGCGATGCGTAGCATTGCCTGCGGGTGATCGAGCAGCATTGTCTCGAAGGCGCGCTTGGAGAACCGGCCGAGCTCGCTGTCGCGCAGAGCGAGCACGGTCGCGGTGCGCGGATTGCCGGAGATCAGCGCCATCTCGCCGACGGTTTCGCCCGCCATCACGCGGCCGACCATGCGCGTGTGGCCGTCGGGCGTGCGCGAGAATGCACCCAGGCAACCGCTGATCATGATGAAGAGTGCGTCGGCTTCCTCGCCGGCCTCGAACAGGCAGGCGCCGCCCGGCAACGAGAACCATTCGATCTCGCTCGCGATTGCGACCAGCGTCGGGCCGTCGAGCCCGCGAAAGAGCTGGATCGTACCGAGCAGCGACAGGATGTTGCGCCGTTCGATCGCGGTTTCGATGATGGTGTCGTGTTCCAGACTCATGACGGGCGCCGCGTCCATTGCGGTCCGCCTATTGTCGAAGGCTCGTGTATGACAGGTCGGGCGCGGTTCACAGTTCGGCTGCAAATCAGGGCTTGTGGCGCTGCGGTACCATGAACCGAAATGAACCTGTCCGCCACTCAGCTCGAAAACCGCATCCTCAGCGACATCCCGCTGGCGCGCCACATCGGTATGCGGGTGGTGCAGTTCGATGGCCATACCCTGGTTCTGAGCGCGCCGCTCGCGGTGAACTCGAATCACAAGGGAACGGCGTTTGGGGGCAGTCTCTTTTCTCTGGCGGTGCTGGCCGGGTGGGGATTGATCACGCTCAAGCTGGCTGAACGTGGCGTCGAGGGTGAGCTCGTGATTCAGGAAAGCCGCGTGAGCTACCTGTTGCCCGTGACTGGTGAGCTGGTAGCCCGTGCGTCTCTGCCGGATGACCAGGCGCTCAATCGATTCCTCACCGCGGTGGATCGCTACCGCAAAGGTCGCATCCGCCTCAACGTCTCGATCGAGCAAGGCGGCCGCAAAGCAGTCCGCTTCGAAGGCACGTTCGCCTTACTGAGCATGACCGCATGAGCACTCGGAGCCGGAGGCCGATGAGAGAAGATGCCGCAGCCCCGGTCGGGGGTTCGATCGGTGTTTTAACGAGTGCACTTAACGTGCGCTCGTTCCGATCGAACCCCCGACCGTGTCTGCAGCAGGATCAAGAGCGGCCTCCGGCTCGGGGTGTGCGCCTCTGTCATATAGTCGGCGCGACGGCGACACGAAGTGAAGAACACTGCGGGAAGCTCATGACGGCCGACCCGGGGCTCGAGCACAATCCACTGATCACGGTGCAAGCCCTGCAGGCGTTGCACGACCAGTCGTTCTCCTGGGCCGTGAGCTGCTGCCGATACGATCGCGGAGAAGCTGCCGACGTGCTGCAACAGACCTACACGCACTTGATCGAGGGCAGCGCCCGTTTCGACGGCGCCTCGTCGCTTAAAACCTGGTTATTCGCCGTCATCCGCAATGTCGCTCGCCAGCGTGCACGCCGACATCTGTTGTCGCTGCGCATATTTGCGACCGCGGCGGGCGCGGAGCGGGTGCACGATGCGACAGCCGCCGCGGTTGCGCAGCTGGGCGAACGCCGCCGGCGCGTTCTCAAGGCGCTGCAACAGCTGCCGGCACGCCAACGCGAGACGCTCGAGCTGACTTTCTATCGTGAATTGACCATCGAGCAGGCCGCCCGCGTAATGGGCATCTCGATCGGCTCGGCTCGCGTGCACTACGAACGCGGCAAACGGGCATTGGCCACGCGGCTCGACCGGGACCTCCTCGATGGGTGAACGAGAGCAAGCGCTTCGAAACGTATTGACCGACGCGATGCGATCGGCCGAACCCGCGTTGACACCCTCTTTTGCCCGACTGTGGGCGACTGCGCACGAGCAGCGCGAGCAGCTGCCGGGAATGCTCAGCAATTGGGCCGAAACGCTGACCGCGGGTGTCGCGGTGGCTTCGGTGGTCGCAATGGGATTTCTCATCGCCGCCAACATCCGTGAGGGCAGCAGCGGTGAAGGGCCCGACACGGCGCTCTACTCGCAGCTCATTGCGCAGACGACCTGGGCATCGCCGACGGATGCATTGCTCGACACACGCGCACGTTTTCCCCTGGCCGGGCTGCCCGCGCTCCCGGCCGTCAACACGAATCCTTCGCTGGAGTCCCTGCTATGAAGTCCCTGCTCGCCTGTCTCATGTTGTTGCTGAGCGCCACTCTGCCGCCCGCGCATGCGGCGGATGATCCTGCCAGGAAGGACGGCGGTGCGGAGTTCATCAAGGGCAAGCTCTTTCCGCCTGAGTTGATCATGCGTCACCAGGCCAAGCTCAATCTGACCGAGAAGCAGCGCTCATCGATCAAGAACGAGCTCAAGAATTTTCAGTCGCGCCTCGCCGAAGTCCAATGGGATATGCTCGAGGCCAGCACCGGTCTCGATACGGCGATTGACGTGTTGCCGGTGAATCGCGAAGCGGTGATGCAGCAGGTCGAACGGGTGCTGCTTGCCGAGAACCGCATCAAGCTGCTGCATCTCGAGATGCTGATCGCGATCAAGAACGCGCTCGATGCGGAGCAGGTCGCCTACCTGAAAGCCGTGCCACAGGAATGACGCGCAGGGCCGTGCCGGTCGACATCGCGGAACGCATCTACGCGATCGTCGCCGCCATCCCGCGCGGTTCGGTATCTACCTACGGCTGGGTCGCCGAACGCGCGGGGTTTCCGCGCCATGCACGGCTCGTCGGCCATGCGCTTAAGCTGCTAGGCAATGATCGCGACGTGCCGTGGCATCGGGTCATCAACGCCCAAGGGCGAATCTCGTTTCCGCGCGGCAGCACGCCGTACACGAAGCAGCGCCGCAGGCTGGAAGCCGAAGGGGTGCCCTTCATCGGCGGGCGCGTCGATCTGAAGCGGTTCGGATGGCGGTTGACCCTGGACGAGCTGCTCTGGAAACCGGATAAGTAGTGGAGAAAGAGGGACAGGTCTATTTTTTTTGCTTCGCGTTGTAGGCCGCTCAAATAGTACTGCTCGGAAAAATGGATCTAGCCCATTTCTCCTGTCGCACCACGGTTTCAATTGCTACCATCGGCCGCACCACAGCTTGAGGTGCGCCAGGAATGCCCGACCGGTACGTCGTTTTCTCCCACGGCAAGGGCAGTGGTCCGTGGGGCAACAAGATCACGGCCATGGCGGAAATGGCCCGCAGCGAGGGATTCGAAGTCGAGTCAGTGGACTATCAGGGGATCGAGGATCCCGCCGACCGCGTCAACCGCTTGCTGACGTTCTGCAAAGACCTGCGCGGTTCGCTGGTGCTGGCGGGTTCGAGCCTCGGCGGTCACGTGGCGACCGCAGCCTCGCGGCTGTTGCAGGCGCGCGGATTGTTTCTCCTGGCGCCGGCCTTCTACATGCCGGGTTACGAACAGCACACACCAAAGCCCGCGGAATGCCCGATCACGATCGTGCACGGCTGGCGCGACGACGTGGTGCCGGTGGAGAACAGCATTCGCTACGCCAAGCAGTACGGCGCGACGCTTCATATCCTCAACGGCGATCACCGGCTCGAGGAGAATATTCCGCAGATCAACTATCTGTTCGAATACTTTCTCGTCACTCTCGAGCCTTATCTCTAGCGCTCACACTCATTCGAACCACTCGGCAGCGCTCGTGAGTCCGCCGCGCCGGTAAGCGACGCGCCACGCTTCCTGCCATTTGCCGTCCTTCAGCTCGCGCGTGCTTGTGTAGTAGCTGTCGGCGTTCTCACGCACCAGAGTCGTGCTGAACTCACGCGTGGTGGATCCTTCGGTGTAGCGCTCCGCGGGGAACAGCAGCGCTTCACCCTCGACCTTGAGGATGCCGCGGCTGACGCCGCCGTCGGAATTGAAGTAGATGTAACCCACCGCGTTCTCGGCGCCGTCCCAGAAGAAGATGGTCTCGCCGCGATAGGGTTTCTCGCCACCGCGCACGATGTGGCGGTCCCGCAGGAACCTGCCGCCGTACATCCATTCGTAGCAGTGCTCGTCCGTGGCCTTGCCGTCGGCGAAAGGTCCGCCCCAGCAATACCCGGCGAGAAACGCCAGCGGCATCAGTTGTTCGTTGGCGGACTTGTCGTCGGCGAATGCGCAGAGCGCGACGCTGGCGCCCAGACCGATGATTGCGAGGCCCAGCGCACGGCCCGTCCTGTTTCGCATAACTCACCTCGAGAGTTGGATGTCCGATGAATATCGCGGTCGTGGGGCGTGTGTCTTGTACGTTTGTAACCTCGTGCGGCGTCCCGTGAGCAAAGCGCGTGTGAGCTCATGGGCGCCGTGTCCGGGAGGTCCTTTCAAGAACGCCGTGAATACATCCGTGTAGGCTCCGACGGCGACTTGCTGCGCTCCGCGTCCTGCTGCGCGCGCAAGCCGGGGTTTGCCGTCCATGGCAAACCCGCTCGTCGCATGCGACGAGCCCTGTCGCCGACGGTCTTGAAAGGACCTCACTGGACCCGACACCCGGGACAGCGTGCATTCCGGCGCGACACTGCTTCAGTTTTCAACCGTCGCGATTCCGTCGGGTGAAAGCGTCTCGCGCAGACTGGTCGGTGCAATGCCAGAGAATGTGCGGACGTCGTGCACCAGATGCGCCTGGTCGTAGTAACCGCAGCTCTGCGCCAGGTCCGACCAGCTGACTGCAGGGGATCGGCCGAGACAGGCGACGAGCCTCTGGAAGCGCGCAACTCCGGCGTACTGCTTCGGCGCGAGGCCCACCTGTTGCCTGAACCACTGCCCAAGGTGTTTGCGGCTCACGCCCAGCTCGTGGCACAGGTCCAGGATGCGTACTGCGCCGTGCGTGCGTTCGATCTGCGCCGCCGCCCAGCGGACGAACGGGCGCATGCGAACGTCCGCACCGACGCGTTCCCGCACCAGCGTTTCGAGCAGCTCGAATCGTTCCGTGCGGGATTCGGTATCGAGCAACTGTGCGTGCAAAGCCGTGAAGCACGCACCCGGGAGCAGATCGAGGTCGATCACCGCGTTGCTCAGCTCATCCATCGGCATCCCGAAGAAGGCGTAGGCGCCGGCCGGGCGCAGCCGCACGGCCATGAGATGCGACGGCACGCGCGTCGCGTCGAAGCAGGGCTCGATCACCAGCGGCCGTTGCTGCAGCGCCGACACCCATGCGTCGCGATAGATCGTTGCACCAGCGGGGCACGATGGATCGAGCAGGCGATGAGGCGGCCCGAGATTGAACATCAGCTCGATCATCGTCTTCGGCAGGATCCGTTCGCGCGCAAAATGCGCAAATCCGTGGGCTTCCCAGAATACCTCGACGAACGGCGCGAGCTCCGCTGGCGGTGTGCACAGGAACAACGACCAACAACCGACGGCCGGCGAATCGAAGCGAATTTCTTCGATGTGACGCACGCGCTAGCGCCGCTCGCGAATGGCGCGCGCCGCGATGCGATCGATCACACTCGGGGCGATGAGCTTGAGCCAGCGCCCGCAGTGCCCACGCGCCGAAGTGATGAGAAGTCGTTTGCGCCTTTCGATGGCTGGCACCATGAGCCGCGCGCACTCCTCGGCGGTCATCAGGCCCTCCTGGCGCAGCGGGCTTTCTCCCAGCGGCCGGCCATCGGGCCCCAATGCGCGCTTGTGAATCTCCGAGCGCACGAAGTCGGGGGTGATTACGGTCACGCTGACGCCTGAGCCCATGAGCTCGATGCGCAGCGAATCGAAGAATCCGACCATGGCGTGCTTGCTCGCCGCATAAGCCGTGCGCTCCGGGACACCCGTCAGCCCGGCGAGGCTCGCCACGGCGACGATGCGCCCCTGCGTCTCCTTGAGCCACGGCAGTGCAAGTCCGGTGAGATAGACAGCGCTGAGATAGTTGATGCGCATCAGGGCTTCGAACACCGACCAGTCGTTGAGCGCATCGAATCGTGACCACATGGTGCCGCCCGCATTGTTGACCAGCACGTCGAGCCGGCCGAAGCGCGCGATCGCCGCATCGACGAGCGCACGACATTGTTTTTCTTCGGCCACATTGGTGGGCACGGCCAAAGCCTGGCTCCCGGCGCGCTCGCATTCCGCCGCAAGACCAGCGAGCCGTTCGGCATTCCGCGCGGCCAGCACCAGTGACAGACGCTGCGGGGCGAGGGCGAGGGCGAGGGCGCGTCCGATGCCCTCGGAAGCACCGGTGATGATGACGACATGGTCGGCGAGGGCACCCATCACTCGAGCCACCGCGTCGGCCGGAAACGGGGGTGGAACGGCGATTTCACGGTAGACTCTCAGCGTCTCGAGGAAGGGGGGACATTGCCATGAAGAAGCTGCTGCGGTGCCTGCTGGCGACCTTGTTGATTGCAGGTTGCGGGCAGGATAACTCATCGCGCGAGCAGGAGCCGATGGCCGTCGAAGACACGGTATTCGGCGATCAGGTCGAAACGATTAAGCGTGCCGAGGATCGCGCCAGGGAAATGGAAGGTCGCGTGCAGGACCTGAACAAACAGCTCGAGGGTGCCGAGGGCGAATCGCGACCCGACCCCGACCAATAACTTGAACTTCAACGAAATTCTCGCGCGCCCCGCGATCTGGGTGTTGCGCAAGATCATTTCTCTGTGGGTGCGCACGACCGTGCTGCCACCCGATGCCGCGCAGCGCCTGACGAGCCGCGGCCTGGCGCTGTGTTATGTGCTCGAACGGCAAAGCCTGTCGGACTTGCTGGTCGTGCAGGACACCTGCGTCCGACTGGGACTGCCTCGAGCCGGCGACAGGCTGAGCATCAGTTCCGCCATCGAGTTGCGTTCCGTCTGTTCGCTCGAACGCCCCGCGGGATTCTGCGCCACGCGCATCGATCGCCGCACGCCGGCCCTGCTGACTCAAGCGGTGACCGCGGCAACCCTCGACCCCGGCATCGATCTCGATTTCGTCCCGGTATCGATCTACTGGGGACGCGCGCCGCAGAAGGAGCGCTCGTGGTGGCGGTTGCTGCTGAGCGAGGACGTGGTGCTCGCCGGCAGATTCCGCAAGTTCCTCAATGTGGTCTTCAACGGCCGCAATACGCTGATTCACTTTGGCGAGCCATTGTCGCTGCGCGCCGTTCTCAATGAAGGGCTGGATCGCTCGCGGGCCGTGCGGCGCATTTCGCGCACGCTGCGCGCACACTTTCGCGAGCAGCGCACCGCAACCATCGGGCCGGATCTATCACATTGGCGCCGGATCGTGGCGCAGGTGCTCGCCACGCGCGCAGTGCGCGCCGCGGTTGCGCTGGAGATGAAGGAGAAGAATCTCAGCCGGCGCGAGGCGTTGCTGCTCGCGACGCGTTACGCCGACGAGATCGCGGCCAACTACTCGCACGCCTTCATCACGGTGTTGGCTCGATTGCTCAGCCGCCTGTGGAACCGGCTCTATGACGGCGTCGAGCTGCACCATGAACAGGTACTGCGCGACGTGGCATCGGGCAACGAACTCGTGTTCGTCCCCTGTCACCGCAGTCACATGGACTACCTGCTCCTGTCGTACATCATCTATGTCACGGGCTTTCCGGTGCCACACATCGCCGCGGGCGTCAATCTCAACATGCCGGTGATTGGGCGTTTCCTGCGCAAGGGTGGGGCGTTTTTCATCCGACGCTCGTTCAAGGGCAACAATCTCTATCCGGTCGTGTTCATGAAGTACCTGGGCGCAATGATGGCGCGCGGTCACTCGCTCGAGTATTTCGTCGAGGGCGGGCGCAGCCGGACCGGACGTTTGCTCGATCCAAAGACCGGAATGCTGTCGATGACCGTGCGCAGTTTCCTGCGCGACCCGGTGCGTCCCGTGGTGTTCCTGCCGGTATATTTCGGTTACGAGCGCCTGGTCGAGGGGCAGACTTACATCGATGAGCTCAGCGGACGGCCAAAAGAGAAGGAGTCCGTGCTCGGCCTGCTCAAGACGCTGCCGCAGCTCAAGCGCAAATTCGGCAAGGTGCACGTGAGCCTGGGCGATCCGATCGCTCTCGATGAGATCCTGCGGACGCACAACCCGTCATGGGACGGTGTGGCCGTCACCGATGACAGCCGCCCGGCGTGGCTCAACAGCGCGGTGGATGATCTTGCGCGCCGCATCGTGATCGGCATCAACGCCACAGCGGCCGTCAACAACGTGAATCTGCTCGCCATGGTCCTGCTCGCCACACCCCGCCAGGCCATGCTCGAGCGTGACCTCATCCGCCAGCTCGATCTCTACAAGTCATTGCTGATGGCGGAGCGCTATTCGCCGCGCATCACCGTGACCGATCTCGATGGCGAAGCGATCGTTCGACATGGCGAGGCGATGCAGGTGATCGAGCGCCGTCCCCACGCGCTCGGTGACATCATCCACATGAGCGAAGAGAACGCGATACTGCAGACCTACTTCCGCAACAACGTGCTGCATCTGTTCGCAATGCCCTCCCTCATCGCCTGCTGTTTCCTCAACAACCCGGTGATGCGCACGGAGGACATCCTGCGCCTCGCCTGGCGGATCTACCCGTACGTGGCTGACGAGCTCTTCCTGCGCTGGCGTGAGGATGAGGTGCCGGTCGTCGTGCACCGCATCCTCGCGGTCTTTTCTCAACAGGCTTTGCTCGACCGGAGCGCGGATGGGGCGGAATGGCGCCGCAGACCGCCGATCGCGGCCGGAGCGATGCAGCTCTCGGTGCTGGCACAGGCGACGATTCCCATCGTCGAGCGCTATTACCTCGTCGTCGCCCTGCTTGCGCAGGCGGGGAGCGGCGCGCTCAGCCAGGAGACGCTCGAGAAGCGCTGTCAGCTGCTGGCGCAGCGCATCTCGATGCTTTATGAGCTGAACGCGCCGGAATTCTTTGACCCGGCGCTGTTTTCGAGCTTCATCGATCAGTTGCGCCGGCGCGGCGTGTTGCAAGTCGGCCCGGACAACCGGTTGCTGTTCAATGAGGTGCTGCTCGGTGTGGCCAGCGATGCGCAGCTGGTCCTGAGTGAGCAGATTCGCCACAGTATCCTGCAGGTCACGCACGCTTAGCGGGGTGTCCTGGTGGCGGCACGGCGCCTCGGATCGCGACTCTCGCTTGCGGGATACCCTACAAGTGAGGACTGATATACTGCCCCGCCATCGAATGTTGTATTTGACCCCCTGATTCGGTAATAAACCAACAACCGAGGGGACACAAGAATCGCGGCCGGTGTCGCCACAGGAGCGCTGCCCGAGCCGTCCACGACTGAAGCCCAAGAATCGGTCACGCCAGAACAGCCTTTTTTGGGGATAGACAATGACAACCACTCCGATGAACCGAGATGTTCGAGCCTCGCGCCATGGATTTGCGCTCGTGCTGCGCGGTGCGGGCATGGCGCTCGGCGCGCTCGCGTTCTGCGTCCCTTCGGCGCAGGCCTTCGACTTCTCCAACTCCAGCGGTTCGTTTACGGGCAGCTGGGACACGACCGTCACGTTCGGCCAGGCGGCGCGCATCCAGGACTCCGACTGCAACCTGATCGCGATTGCCGACGGCGGCTGTGGTCGCTCGCCGAACATCGACGACGGCAACCTGAACTTCGACACGGGCACGTACAGCCGGGCCTTCAAGGTGGTGAGCGAGCTCGGGCTGAACTACGGCAACTTCGGCGTATTCGTGCGTGGCTCGGGCTTGTATGACGACGCCATTGAGAACTCACCGACCGCACGCACCGAGCTGACGAGTGAAGCGAAGGATCTGGTCGGCAGCTACGTGCGCCTGCTCGATGCGTTCGCGTACTTTAAGTTCGACCTTGGCTCGATGCCGGCGGAGATCCGCCTCGGCAGTCAGGTGGTGAGCTGGGGCGAAAGCACGTTCATTCAGGGTGGTATCAACACGGTGAACCACTTCGATGTCTCGGCACTGCGCGTGCCGGGCGCTGAGCTCAAGGAAGGGTTCCTGCCGCAGGAGATGGCGTTCGTGTCGCTCGGCCTCACCGAGAATCTGAGCGCCGAGGCGTTCTATCTCGTCGATTGGGACGACACGGAACCCGAGCCGGTTGGATCGTATTTCAGCACCAACGACTTCGTGCCGGATGGCGGCGACCAGGTGTTCCTAGGCTTCGGCGGTTTCTCCGACCAGGGCGTCGATTTCCGCCCCCTGGGCGGTCCGTTCATCACCAATTTCCAGGCAGTGCCGCGCGGCGAGACGCTCGAGCCCGATGATCAGGGGCAGTTCGGTGTCGCGCTCAGGGCGTTTTTCCCGGACTTCATCAACGGTACGGAGATCGGGCTTTTCTTCATCAATTATCACAGCCGCGTGCCGCTCATTTCGGGACGCACGGGAACGCAGGTGGGAATCGGCAACGCGGCCGGCACGGCGACGGCGGTCGGCGGCGCGGCGCAGGGTCTGGCAGCAGGACTGCCGTTTGCGGCGGCAGTCGCGACGGCAGCGAACGCGGCGGTCGCAACGGCCATGGGCGCGGGAGGCAATCTCACGCTCGCAACGGCAACCCAGTACGCGACCATCGGTGCCAACCTGGCGCTCCAGGGAGTTGCCCCATCGGACATCGCGCGCAATGCCAGCAACATCGCGACGCACGAGTACGCGCAGA
Organism: Steroidobacteraceae bacterium; assembly: GCA_036515135.1. Classification (GTDB taxonomy): domain Bacteria; phylum Pseudomonadota; class Gammaproteobacteria; order Steroidobacterales; family Steroidobacteraceae; genus DATBVX01. The sequence goes on along the minus strand of DATBVX010000200.1, from coordinate 5,955 downwards.
CGGCCCAGTATTTCACGGAGTTTCCCGAGGATATCAAGCTCTTCGGCGTGAGCTTCAACACCCAGTTCCAGAAGACCGGCATCGCGTTGCAGGGCGAGGTCTCCTATCGGCAGGACGTGCCGCTGCAGTTCGACGACGTCGAGGTGCTGTTTGCCGCACTGTCGCCGCTCGAGGTGGCGCTGTTCCCGCTCAGCGCTCCGCCGGGTGTTACCTTCCCAACTACCTGCATCAATGCGCTCGGCATCACGACGGTCTCGCGATGCGGGCAGCTCGGTCAGTTCGGCGTCAACCAGGTGGTGAAGGGCTGGGAACTGCACGACGCCTACCAGGCACAGTTCACGGCGACCAAGATTGTCTCGAACGTGCTGGCCGCGGCGCAGATGGTGATGGTGTTCGAGGCGGCGGTGACGTACATCGACGGCCTGGATGACAAGCTGAGCGGTGGACCCAACGCGCGCGGCCTGCGCTACAACGGCCCGGGCACTTCGGTCAGCGGCAACTTCGAGCTGCGCGGTCGCCATTGTCCGTACCTGCCGACGGCGCAATGCGTCGCGCTCAACCTGGTCGAGCCCCAGAACCGGTTCGCCGATCCGACCTCGTGGGGCTATCGGTTCGCGGGCCGCCTCGACTACCCGAACCTGATGGGTCCGTGGACCATCACTCCGCGGTATTCGTGGCAGCATGACGTGCAGGGCACGAGCCCCGGTCCCGGCGGCAACTTCGTCGAAGGTCGCTACGGCCTCACGCTCGGTGTCTTAGGCAACCTGCGTAACACCTGGGATATCGATTTCAGCTGGACGCGCTTCGGTGGCGCGGGCCGGTTCAACGACATCAACGACCGCGACTTCATCGCGGCCGCGGTGAAATTCGCGTTCTAGGCGCGACCAGACCAGAGGGGACGACAATGCTGAAGAGTGCATGTGGATCGTTGGTCACCGCGCTGGCTCTGTGCGGCTTCATGAACGCGGCCTCCGCCGCCATCAGCGCGCAGGAGGCGGCGCGGCTGGGTGCCGATCTCACGCCGCTCGGCGGTGAGAAAGCCGGCAACGCTGCGGGGACGATTCCGGCGTGGGACGGGGGCCTGGGCTCGCCGGCCACGGCCGGATTTCCGAGCTTCAAGACCGGCAGCCATCACCCGGATCCGTTCGCGAACGAGAAGCCGCTGTTCACGATCAACGCGCAGAACGCCAACCAGCATGCGACCAATCTCACCGAGGGGCACAAGGCGCTGCTGCGCGCGTACAAGGACACGTACGTCATGAACGTGTACCCGTCGCATCGCACGGCGGCGCATCCGCAGCGCATTTACGATGCGACCAAGCGCATCGCGACGACCGCGAACCTGGCGGCGAACGGTAACGGCGTCAACGGGGCGGTCGAAGGAATCCCCTTTCCGATTCCGAAGCAGGGCGTGGAAATCTTCTGGAACCACGTGCTGCGTTATCGAGCTGACGCCGCGACCCGCAGCATCGGCCAGGCGGCGGTCACGGCGGGCGGTGATTACACCCTGGTGAAGTTCCACGACGAGTTTTACGTCGTGTACAGCCTGGCGGGCGCGAAAGAAGCCGAGCTCGACAACGTGATCCTGTACTTCATCCAGGAAACCGTGGCGCCGGCGCGGCTCGCGGGCGAGATCCTGCTGGTGCACGAGACGCTCGATCAGTCGAAGGAGAACCGGCGCGCCTGGCTCTACAATCCGGGGCAGCGACGCGTGCGACGCGCGCCGAATGTCGCGTTCGACAACCCGGGCACGGCCGCCGACAATCAGCGCACCTCGGATCAGTTCGACATGTACAACGGCAGTCCCGAGCGCTACGACTGGAAGCTCGTCGGCAAGAAGGAAATCTACGTTCCGTACAACGCCTACAAGCTCAACAGCAACCAGCTGAAGTACACGGACATCCTCAAGGCGCAGCACATCAATCAGGATCACGCGCGCTACGAGTTGCACCGCGTGTGGGTGGTGGACTCGACGCTCAAGGCCGGCACCGACCACGTCTACAAGCGCCGCACGCTGTATGTCGATGAAGACTCCTGGCAGATCCTGGCGGTCGATTGCTACGACAAGCGCGACCAGCTGTGGCGCGTGCAGGAAGGCCACGCGATCGAGTACTACGAGCTGCCGACGGTATGGACAACGCTCGAACTGGTGATGGACCTGCAGAACCGCCGCTATCTCGCACTGGGGTTGCAGAACGAGGAGCCGCGCAGCTACGACTTCACTGTCAGCCGTACGATCGCCGATTACCAGCCCAACGCGCTGCGCAGTCGCGGAACACGATAACGGCACTCACTCGGAACTCGAGAGTGGAAAAGCTCCATCCCCTCTCCCCGTCGCGCGGAGAGGGTTGGGGTGAGGGGAATCGTGCCAGGCCAATGAAGACTGCGCTCGCCGTCGCCGCCGCATCCGGCCTGTTCGTGGCAGGCGCAATGTCCGCTGCTCTCGCCGCCGATCCGGCCACCGATGCGCAAGCGGAATACTCCGAAATCGCGCCACTCGCGACGCAGTCTCTGTTGCTCGATGCGGTGATGGCGGGGACGCGCATGATCGCGGTCGGCGAGCGGGGTCACGTGCTCCTGAGCGACGATCAAGGCGCGAGCTGGCGCCAGGCCCGGGTGCCCACGCGCGCCACGCTCACCGCAGTCTGCTTCGTCGATGCCGAGATTGGCTGGGCGGTCGGGCATGACGAGGTGATCGTTCGGAGCGTTGACGGCGGTGAAACCTGGACCCGGGTGCACTTTGCGCCGGAGAAGGAACAGCCACTCCTCGATGTCTGGTTCAAGGATGCACAAGCGGGTCTCACGTTCGGGGCCTACGGCACGATCCTTGCGAGCAGCGACGGCGGCTTGAGTTGGATGCAGCGGACCTTCGAGCCACAGCCGCTCGTAGCCGTCGCGAAGCCTGCCCGCCCGGCGCAGGCCGAGGACGACGAGTACCTCGACGAGGGCTCGGCCAGCGACACGCATCTCAACGCCATCGCGCGCGCTGCTGACGGCAAGCTCTATCTCGCGGCGGAATCCGGCAACATCTTTCGCTCCACTGACGACGGGCAGACCTGGCTCGAGTTGCCGTCGCCCTATGAAGGATCATTTTTCGGTGTTTTGCCGCTCGACGGCGCGTCAATGCTGGTCTTTGGCCTGCGCGGGCACCTGTTTCGCTCGGACGATGCCGGCGCCACCTGGCGCGAGATCTCCACCGGCGCCGTGGCGATGCTGACGAACGGCCTGCGCCTCGACGCGCAGACCGTCGTGATCACCGGGCTCGCCGGGACGCTGCTCGTGAGTCGCGATGGGGGTCATTCGTTTGCGCTCCAGCAGCTGCCGGATCGCAAGGGCATTTCCGCTGCGCTGCCGGCGGGCAACGGACGGCTCGTGACGGTCGGCGAGGGCGGAGTCAAAGTCGTCACGCCATGAGCACGGGCGCGCCATGAAGATCTCTTCCTCGGACACCGAAGGTCGGATGGTCGAGTGGCTGGGCCGTATCGTGTTCGGCCGCCGGACGCTGATCCTCGCGCTCTTTGCGCTCATCACCGCGGTGATGGCTTACGCGGCGGCCACCGGGCTGCGCATCGACACCAAGTTCACCAAGCAGCTGCCGCTCAAGCACGAGTACATGCAGACCTTCGTCAAGCACCAGGCGGAGTTCGGCGGCGCCAATCGCGTGCTGGTCGCGGTCCTGGCGCGCGATGGCAACATGTTCACGCCGCAGTTCTTCCAGGCGCTGCGCACGGCCACCGACGAAATATTCTTCATCCGCGGCGTCGATCGCGCGCGAGTGCAGTCGCTGTTCACCCCGAACGTGCGCTACACGGAGGTCGTCGAGGACGGCATCCAGGCCGGCAACGTGATCCCGGCGGATTTTCAGCCGACGCCGGAGGGGCTGGCGCAGGTGCGCGAGAACATCCTCAAGGCGGGCATCGTCGGGCGCTTGGTAGCAAATGATTTCTCCGGCGCGATCGTGAGTGCGACTCTGCAGGACGAGGATCCCGAAACGGGCGCACCGCTCAACTACATCCGCGTGGCGCAGGATCTCGAAGAGAAGATCCGCGAGCGCCTCATGGGCGGAGACATCGAGGTGCAGGTGGCAACCTCCGCCTCGCCGGTCGAAGTGCACATGATCGGTTTCGCCAAAGTCGTGGGCGACATCGCGGAAGGCTCGCTGTCGGTCGCGATGTTCGCCGGCGTCACCGTTGTGCTCACGTTGCTCTTCGTCTGGATCTACATCCAGTCCTTCAAGGTCGCGCTGGTGCCGGTGGCGTGTTCGATCGTCGCAGTGATCTGGCAGCTCGGTCTGCTGGTTCTCATGGGCTATGGGGTCGATCCGCTCGGCATCCTCGTGCCCTTCATCATCTTCGCGATCGGCGTGAGCCACGGCGTGCAGAAGATCAGCGCAGTGAGCGACGCCGTGCTCGTCGGCGCCGACAGCATCAGCGCCGCCGAGCGGACCTTTCGCGCGCTGTTCCTGCCGGCGATCATCGCCCTGCTCGCGGACCTGGTGGGCTTCATCACCATCCTGCTCATTCCGGTGCAGGTCATCCGCGAGATGGCGATCACCGCCAGCCTGGGCGTAGGCGTCGTCATCCTCACCGACCTGATTCTGCTGCCGGTGCTGGTATCGCACGTGCATTTCGATGCTGGCTACCGTGGCCGCATCCAGCGGCGCGCGGCGTTGCTGGCGCGATTCTGGGCCTGGCTCAGCCGCATCGCGCACCGCGGACCCGCCGCCGCAATCATCCTCATCTCGATCGTGCTCGGCATTGCGGGCTGGTACAAAGGGCGCGAAACGCCGATTGGCGATACGCAGGCGGGCGTGCCGGAGCTCAGGCCCGATTCACGCTACAACATCGACAGCAACGTCATCACCAGCAGGTTCTCTATCGGCGTCGATATCATCAACGCCATCGTCGAGACCCAGCCCGACGGCTGCATCGACTACGACGTGATGACGGCGATCGACAGCTTCGCGTGGCACATGACGAACGTCGAGGGGGTGCAGGGCGTCCTGGCACTGCCCGGCGTGATGAAGATCGTCAGTGCCGGCTGGAACGAGGGCAGCCTCAGGTGGCGCAACATCCCGCGCAATCGCGAACAGCTGGTTCAGGCGCAGGCGTACCTCGAGACCAGCACGGGCCTCTTCAACCGCGACTGCAGCGTGATGCCGGTGATGATGTTCACCACCGATCACCGCGCCGAAACGATCGAGCGCGTAGTCGCTGAAGTCAAGAAATGGCGCGCGGAAAATCCGACCGAGAAAGCGCAATTCCGGCTTGCCACCGGCAACGTGGGCGTGATGGCGGCGACCAACGAAGAGGTCGAGGCCAAGGAATTTCCGATCCTCGCGGGCGTGTTCGCCGCAGTGATCCTGATGTGTCTGCTGACCTTCCGCTCGGTCACCGGAACGCTGTGTGTGATCCTGCCACTGGCGCTGGTGTCGGTACTGGCTTACGCGGTGATGGCCATCGTGGGCATCGGGCTGAAAGTCTCGACGCTGCCGATGGTGGCGCTGGGCGTCGGTATCGGCGTCGACTATGGAATTTACCTGTACAGTCGCATGCAGGAGTTTCTCGAGAAGGGTGAGAGCGTGCACGAGTCGTTCCTGCACACCTTGCGTGTGACCGGGGCGAGCGTTGTATTCACCGGCATCACGCTGGCGGTCGGCGTCATCCCCTGGATGTTCTCGCCGCTCAAATTCCAGGCCGATATCGGCATCCTGCTCACGTTTCTCTTCATCGTGAACATGCTTGGAGCAATCCTCCTGCTGCCCGCACTGGCCGCGTGGATGGTAAAGCCGAAAGCATAAAGGCGGTACCGGGTTTGGCTTATTGGCCTTTTGCCTGGCCGTGGTGGCGATCTGCGCTTGTGTGAACAACAAAAGGCCAATAAGCCAAACCCGGTACCGACATGACTCCGGATGAATTCCGCCGCCGCGGTCACCAGCTCATCGACTGGCTCGCC
>DATBVX010000199.1:0-4898 GCA_036515135.1 Steroidobacteraceae bacterium | reverse complement strand
CGATCTCGTCATTGGCCTCATCGCGATCGCTGATGCGATCAGGCCAACGTCGAAAGCAGCGGTGACAAAACTCCGCGAGCGAAAGATCGAAGTGGTGATGCTGACGGGCGACAATCAGCGCACAGCGCGCGCGATCGCCGCGCAGATCGGCATCGAGAACGTCATCGCCGAGGTGCTTCCAGAGTCCAAAGCGCAGGTCATTCGCGATCTTCAGAAACAGGGCAAGGCGGTCGCGATGGTCGGCGACGGAGTCAACGACGCCCCCGCCCTCGCTACGGCCGACATCGGCATCGCCATCGGTTCGGGCTCGGACGTCGCCAAGGAGACGGGCGGAATCATCCTGATCCGCAACGACGTGCGCGACGTGGTCACGGCGATCCGGCTCTCGCGCGCCACGATGAACAAGATCAAGCAGAATCTGTTCTGGGCGTTCATCTACAACACGATTGGCGTCCCCGTCGCAGCCCTGGGATTTCTCAATCCCATCATCGCGGCGGCGGCGATGGCGTTGAGCTCGCTCTCAGTGATCGCCAATTCAGCGCTCCTCAAGGCCAAGAAACTCGCTGGCGTCTGAAGGCGCCATTCCCCCACCGCCATGCTCCGACTCGTTGTCATTGGCTTCGCGGTACTCGGGCTGGTGATCCATGCGGGCCGGGGGCGATTCAGCCGCCGCGCGCGCGAATCGTTGCCACGGCATCTCCGGCAATCGCTCGAGCGCCTGGGTCCGCCTTTCGTGAAGCTCGGCCAGGCCTTGAGTCTCCGTCGCGATCTGCTGCCGGACGACATCATTGCGGCCCTGCAAGGGCTGCAGGATGACGTCGCCGCATTTCCGGGCGCCGACGCCCGCCGCGAAATTGAGTGCGCGCTCGACGGCCCGATCGATCAGGTTTTCAGCGAGTTTGACGAGACGCCGTTTGCAGCCGCTTCCATTGCTCAGGTGCATCATGCGCGGCTTCTCGACGGCCGCGATGTCATCGTCAAAGTGCGCCGCCCGGGCATTCGCGCCCAGATCGATCGGGACATGCGCCTGCTGATTGCCGTGCTGCGCGTCGGCGGCCTCATCGTACCGGCTGCGAAGAACTACGACGTGGTGTCGCTCGCGCGGGAAATATGGGCTCGAATGCAGATCGAGACGGACCTGCATCAGGAGGCTGTAAACGTCCGCCGCTTCGTCGAGGGCTTTCGCGACCAGCCGCTCGCCTATGTACCGGACGTCGAGGAAGCGCTCTGCACGGAGGCGGTCCTGGTGCAGGCCTTTAGTCACGGACGACGTATCGATGATGCCGGGCTGCGGCCGGATGGGCCACGGCTCGCACGCGCGCTCGTCGATCTATACCTGCACCAGTTCTTCGTGATGGGCCTGTTTCATGGCGATCCGCATCCGGGAAACCTGTTCGTGCTCGCGGACGGCCGCCTGTGCTTTCACGACTTCGGCGTCGTCGGCCAGCTGACGCCACCCCTGCGCCGGCAGCTCGCCGCCTTCATTCTGGCACTCGCGCATCAGGATGAAGAGTGGCTGCTCGACGCGGCGGCGGATCTCGGTGTGCTCAGTCCCCGGGTCGATCGCCACTTCGCCCGCGAGAGAATTGGGGTGATTCTCGCCGAGTATGCGGGCCGGCCGCTGAGCGACTGGTCGCTCGGGGAGATCCTGGTGCGCATCATGCGTCTCGGTCGCGGTGCCAGCCTTGCCCTGCCAACCAACCTCGCGATCCTGGCGCGTACCGCTCTGCTCATCGAGCAGGTACTTCGGCAATTGGACCGCGAGCTCACGGTGGTTGATGCGCTGGCGCACGCTGACCCGCAGCTGCTCAGGCGACTCTTCGTCGCCCGGCCCGATACTGCAGGGCTATTGCGCCTGAAGTCCGAGGCAGCGACGGCCGCCCGGCAACTCCCCGCGCTTGCGGCGCAGTGGCTCCACCGAGCGCAGCGGGAAGGCGGCCGGATACCGATTTCGCTGCGCATCGACACGCTTCAGATCGCGAGCCGGCGCGTCGGCCGCAGCGCCGACCGACTGGCGCTCGCGCTCGTGGCGCTCGGTCTCTACATTGCCGCCTCGCTCCTGATGCAACACAGCCTTGGGCCACGCGTGTTCGGCGAAATGCCACTCTTGGCCGCCATCGGATACGCGCTGGCACTCTGGTTTACGCTGCGCATCGTGAGAGGCATCGCTGCCGCGGAGCGGGACACGGGCGCGGGAGAGCGGCCGCCATGAGTCGTTGCCGTGTGAGCCGATCCTGAACGGCACAATGAGCATCAGCGTTTCACCGCTCACTTTGCCGGCCCCCGCCACGCTTCCGCTGGAGATCGTGGAACGCAAGGGTGTGGGCCATCCAGACACGATCTGCGATGCCCTGGCCGAAGAATTCAGCAGAGGTCTGTCGTGCTTCTACCTCGAACGGTTCGGCGTGATCCTGCACCATAACGTCGACAAAGCCCTTCTGTGCGGAGGCATTGCCCGGCCAGCCTTTGGCGGCGGCGAAGTTGTTGAACCCATCGAGATCCACCTCGCCGGGCGTGCGACGCGGGAGCTCCGGGGTGTGACGATTCCCGTCGAGGACATCGCAATCGAAGGCAGCCGGCGCTGGATCAGCCAGAACCTCTCGCATCTGGACCCATACGTTCACGTGCGCATCGTCCCGCACATTCGGCCAACGTCGCCGGACCTGGCGGCGTTGTTCGCACGTGGGCGCGAGTCCGGGACTTCGCTCGCCAATGACACCTCGTTCGGCGTCGGCTTTGCGCCGCTCGATACCCTCGAAAGCGTCGTGCTCGGCGTCGGGCAACATCTGAATGCCCCGCAGACAAAGTCGCTGCATCCGCAGATCGGTGAGGACATCAAGGTGATGGGCGCACGGTACGGCCGCGAGATTGATCTCACGGTTGCCTGCGCGCTGGTCGGCCGACACGTCGCAGATCTGGCGGACTATTGCGAGAAGCGGGAGCAGATTCGCACGATTGCCTCCGAGGCCGCTAGCACCGTGACGGATGCACCGCTGCGTGTGGCGGTGAACGCGGCGGACGGCGACAGTCCGGCTAGCGTCTATCTGACCGTCACGGGGCTTTCGGCGGAGTCGGGCGATGATGGCCAGGTCGGCCGCGGCAACCGCGCGAACGGTCTCATCACCCCCTACCGGCCGATGAGTCTCGAGGCGACTGCCGGCAAGAATCCCGTCACGCATGTGGGCAAGCTCTACAACGTCATGGCGAACCGCGTGGCCCGCGCCGTGGTCTCGGCGGTGCGGGAAGTCGAGGAGGTCTACTGCTATCTCTTGAGTCGCATTGGTCAGCCGATCGCGGAGCCAGCGGTTTTCGACGTGAAGGTGAGACTCAAGGAACCGATGCCGCTCGAAGCGCTCACCTCACGGATTCACGAGGCCGCGCACGCCGAGTTTGTGAAGATCGATTCCGTGTGGCGCGAGGCCGTTGACGGCACCCTTCAACTGTGGTGAAGCAGTCATGGACCATCGCGTGAAGAATCTCGCGAATGCATCGGCTGGGGCATCGAAGATCGAGTGGGCGGGGGCGGAGATGCCCGTGCTCAAAGGCATCGCCGCGCGCTTCGCACGCGAACGGCCGCTCGTGGGAGTGCGGATATCGGCGTGTCTGCACGTGACCGCGGAGACCGCCAATCTCATGCTGACGCTCGCCGCCGGCGGCGCGCAGGTTCGCCTGTGCGCCAGCAACCCGCTCTCGACACAGGACGACATCGCCGCGGCCCTCGTTGCAAGGCACGGTATCCCCGTTTTCGCCGTGCACGGAGAAAACACCGAGGAATACTACGCTGACATCGACGCAGCGCTCGCTCACCGGCCCCACGTTACGCTCGACGACGGCGCAGACCTCATCACCACCCTGCACACCAGACGCTCCGATCTGCTCGCTGAGGTCATCGGCGGTCTTGAGGAAACGACCACTGGCGTCGTTCGGCTGCGCGCCATGGCGGGCGACGGCGCGCTGCGATATCCGGTGATCGCGGTGAACGACGCCATGTCGAAGCACCTTTTCGACAATCGCTACGGCACCGGGCAGAGCACGCTCGATGGGATCTTGCGAGCCACGAACATTTTGCTCGCCGGGAAGGTCTTCGCCGTCGCGGGCTACGGCTGGTGCGGCCGCGGGATCGCGATGCGCGGGCGTGGCATGGGCGCGCGCGTCATCGTCACCGAAGTCGACCCGCTGCGCGCTCTCGAAGCCGTGATGGATGGCTTCGAGGTGCTGCCGATGCACGATGCAGCGCCCATCGCCGACATCATCGTGACGGCGACCGGTCAGCGGGATGTCGTCAGCACCGACCACCTTGCCATTGCCAAAGACGGCTGTTTGCTCGCGAACGCTGGCCACTTCAACGTCGAGATCAGCTTACCCAATCTCGAGGCTCTGGCACGCAGGAAGTCGAGTCCGCGTCCGAATGTAGAGGAGTACGTGCTTGGCGATGGCCGGAGGCTGCGACTGCTCGCCGAAGGGCGGCTCGTGAACCTGGCCGCCGCGGAAGGTCACCCGGCGGCAGTTATGGATTTGAGTTTCGCGAACCAGGCGCTGTGTGTGGAGTTTTTCTGCGCCAAGCGCCTGAAGCTCGAAGCGCTCGTGCACGATGTCCCCACCGAAATCGATCGCGAGGTTGCGCGCCTCAAGCTCGCGGCGATGGGCGTAACGATCGATGAGCTGACCCCGGCACAGGTAGCATATGCCTTGTCGTGGAATGCGGGAACTTAAGCGACCCCCGTAGCCGCGGTCGCTGAGGTGCGCCGCATCGGCATTGGCAGATTTCAGCATTTGCGCTGCGCTCATGAGACAGCCGTTGGGATGGCTCACTTCGAACCCGTCGCGTTGCCCCTCAATTGAACCCGGGAAAGCTGTGGCTGTGCGTGAACGCCACCGGACGTTTGCAGACGCCAGTG
>DATBVX010000198.1:0-19173 GCA_036515135.1 Steroidobacteraceae bacterium | reverse complement strand
TCGAGTGGCTCGAAGCCGCGCTCCGCTCTCTGCCAGCCGGGCCGGTTCTGCTTCCCGCGATCGCGGCGCCGGCGTCCAGCGTCGAAGCCACTGCAATCGTGGAGGCCTTCCGCGGCGACTTGCTCGCGTATGTGCGCATCGGGCCGGAACTTCGCATCGAACGCTGCCATCTTCGCGACCCGTCATGGTTTCAATGGCCGCTGCTCGAAATCGCGATCGACGGCAACATCGTCGCGGACTTTCCTCTCTGCAACAAGTCATTCAACTGCTCGTACTCCGGGCACGATCTGTAGGCGAACATGCGCAGACGCCTGTTCAAGAATCTCTTCAATGCGCCGGTCACGGAGCCGGTAACGCCGGGCGGACCGGAAACGCTTGAAGCCGCCGGCGAGGCGCTTCGCGGTGCGATTTCACGACACCTGGGACGCAGTCTTGCAATTCGCGAGGTGGATGCCGGGTCGTGCAATGGCTGCGAGCTCGAAATCCATGCGCTCAACAACGCCTTCTACGACATCGAGCGATTCGGCGTTCGCTTCGTTGCCTCGCCACGGCACGCCGATCTGCTCCTCGTGACCGGTCCGGTGACTCACAACATGCGCGAAGCGCTGGAGCGTACGTACGCGGCGACCCCAGCGCCGAAGTGGGTCGTCGCCGTTGGCGACTGTGCGGCGGGGTGTGGCGTGTTCGCGGGAAGCTACGCTTGCGTCGGCGCCGTGAACAAGGTCATTGAAGTCGATCTGGCCATTCGCGGATGCCCACCAACGCCACTCGACCTGTTGCGCGGTCTGATCTGGCTGCTCGGGCGACCCTAGCGCATTTGAAGTGCCGTTGGCCGCGGCCCGGACTCAAGCTGCCGTTCAACGCGTAGCCGGCTTGCGCATCAGCGTGGCGATTTGAACTGCGCCTGGCGCTCCCGGACCCACCTGGCCATGGCCGCCTGACGCTTGGCCACGCCCGCCACATCCGAATCCTCCGGCGGCAGCGCGGCCAGTACGGTGTCGAAATGCGCCTTCAATGCCGCACGCACTTCCGGATACGGGATGATGTAGAGCTGGTTCTTCTTGACCCCAGCGAGCACATGCCGCGCGAGCTCCTCGGGATCCATCCCTGCGGCGTAGAGGGTCTTGAGCGAGCTGATGACTTCGTCGTCCACCCGATAACCGCTCTCCTTCAGGTGCGCTGGACGAGTCGATACCGACTCGGCGATGTTCGTGTTGACATTGGCCGGGCAAAGCAGGGAGACGCCGATGTCGTATTTCGCGAGCTCCGTGCGCAGCGCCTCGGACAGTCCGCGCACCGCAAACTTCGATGCCGAATAGATTCCCGCCGGTCCGCCGGCAAGGAATGCCGCCACCGAAGCCGTATTGACGATGTGTCCGCCCTTGCCGTGCTTGATCATGCGTGGCACGAAAGTCTGGATGCCGTTGACGACGCCGCCGAAATTGACGCCCATCATCCAGTCGTAGTCGGCGTAGCTTGATTTCTCGAGCGGGCCGAAAACCGACACGCCGGCGGTGTTGAACAGCAGCTGAACCGGACCGAACACGCGCTCGGTCTCGTCCGCGGCGCGCGCGTATGCCGCTCGATCGGTGATATCGAGCTTGATCCCATGCGCCGTCGCACCCCGGTCGCGCAAAGTCGCCAACGCCTGATCGAGGTGATCCTGGCGGATGTCGGCGATCACCACCCGGCAACCGGCTGCCGAGAACACTTTCGCCTGGCCGAGGCCCACGCCACTCGCGCCGCCGGTGATGAATGCGACCTTTCCTTCAATGTTCTCCATGACGTTCTCCGGACATTGTGAATACGATGGGGGGGCGAAAGAGGATCGCCCATGCTGCGGTCACCGCACCAGCACCTCTCTATCATGACTCAGCCGTCCCATTACGTAGGTCCTTAAGACGGCACGGTCGTCGCCCAAGGTCATCAGCAGGAAAAGCCGTTCGGCAAGCGTGCGCACTGCCGCAGTGCGCCGGGCAAGCAGCGGCGTCGCGGCCAGATCGAGCACGACGAAGTCGGCCTCGTTGCCGGGCCTGAAGCTGCCGATGCGATCGTCCAGATCGAGAGCACGCGCAGCGCCAAGTGTGGCGAGATAGAAAGCACGCAACGGTGACAGGCTGTGCCCACGCAGCTGGGCCACTTTGTAAGCCTCGTCGAGGAGGCGCAGCATGTTGAAGCTCGTGCCGCCACCGATGTCGGTACCGAACGCGACACGGACGCCCGCGGTGGTCGCGCGCCGCAGATCGAACAGCCCGCTGCCCATGACCAGATTGCACGTCGGGCAGTGCACAAGCGCCGCACGGGTCTGCGCCAGACGCGCCAGGTCGGCGTCATCCAGCCATATGCCGTGGGCCAGCGCCGCGCGCCGGCGGAGCAGGCCGTAATGATCATAGACGTCGAGATAACTGCGTCGCTCCGGGAAGAGCTGTCGCACCCACGCGACCTCTTCCTCATTCTCCGCGACATGAGTGTGAACGTAGACGTCCGGATGCTCGCGCGCCAGTCGGCCGGCCGCCGCGAGCTGTTCTGGCGTTGAGGTCGCCGCGAAGCGCGGCGTGATTGCATACTGCATGCGGTCCCGGCCGTGCCAGCGCTCAATCAGCGCCCGTGAGTCGGCGTAGCTCGAAGCGGCGCTGTCCCTGAGATCGTCCGGGCAATTGCGGTCCATCATCACTTTGCCGGCGATGAGGCGCATGCCTCTTGCAACCCCGACCGTGAAGATTGCATCGACCGAGCCGGGATGGACGCTGCCCAGCACCAGCGCTGTGGTCGTGCCGTTGCGCAACAGTTCCGTGACGAAGAATTCGGCGACTATTTTCGCGTGCGTCGCATCGGCAAAGGCGCGCTCGGCCGGAAAAGTGTACTGCTCCAGCCACTCGAGCAACCGGCGGCCGTATGACCCGATGATGTCCGTCTGGACGAAGTGAACATGCGCATCGATGAAGCCGGGCAGGATGAGCTTGCCCGAATAATCCTTAAGCGATGTCGTTGCGGCGAGGGTCGGCAGGAGTTCTTGTGCGCTGCCGACCTTGGCTATATAACCGTCCTCGACGATCAGCAGGCCGTCCTCGTGGTACTCGTAGCTGCCCTCACGATCGTGCTCGGCCGGATCGTCCAGAAAATGCAGAATCGAGCCGCGTATCGCTTGCCGCGAGGATTTTGTCTTTACGTTCATCGCCCAAGGGTTCGACAGGTTGCCAAATGGACAGGATATTCATCACCGCGACCAGTCTTTTGCAAGACTCTTTTCGCCTGGCCGCCAGGATTTACCGCAGCGGATTCGTTCCGGACTTCATCGTCGGCATCTGGCGTGGCGGAACGCCCGTCGGTATCGCCATCCAGGAATACTTCGAATTCGCCGGCGTCAAGACCGACCACATTGCCGTGCGAACATCCGCATACGTCGGCATCGGGGAACGGTCCAAGACCATCCGCGTTCACGGCTTGCATTACATCATCGAAGAGGCCAATGCGAACAACTCCCTGCTCGTGGTCGACGACGTGTTCGATTCGGGTCACAGCATCGAGGCGTTACTGCAGGAGTTGTCGAGCAAGATGCGGCTCAACATGCCGGCCAAGGTGAGGATTGCCACGCCGTGGTACAAGCCAGGCAACAATCAGACCAAGCTGGTGCCGGACTATTACGTGCACGAAACCGACAAGTGGATCGTCTTCCCACACGAGCTCGCTGGGCTCACGCTGGACGAGATCGCGGCGGGCAAGACCGAGCTTCGACCCATTCTGGACATCCTTAAGACTTAGTCCGAAATGGCTGCAATGCGTACAATTGGCGCGGAACCCGCCGACAAGAGTCGGCGCGAAGTTATCGAGCCGCGCTGGACGGGACGGAAATGGGTCGCCTGACGACGCACGTACTGGATCTGGTGAGCGGGAAACCGGCCGCCGGCATGACGATCGAGCTGGCGGCGCTCGACGGCGGCGTCCGTCGACCGGTCGTCAGGACGACGACCAACCGGGACGGGCGATGTGACGGAGCCCTGCTCGAAGGCGAGCGGTTCACGGCCGGAGTCTGGCAGCTGGAGTTTCATGTGGCCGAGTACTTCGCGGCTCGGGGCGTGACGCTTACCCAGCCACCATTTCTCGACATCGTGACTGTGCGTTTTGGCGTCGCAAGTCCCGATCAGCAACATCACATTCCGCTACTCGTCACACCGTGGAGCTATTCCACGTATCGCGGTAGCTAGGCGCTGAAGGTGAACGGCGAGCACGCGATCCGCTTTCTGTTGGATGGCCGCATCCACGGTGTCGAGAATTTTCCCCCGACGACCACCGTGCTGCAGTACCTGCGCGACCATTTGGGTCGCTGTGGCACGAAGGAAGGCTGCGCCGAGGGCGATTGTGGTGCCTGCACGGTCGTGCTCGCGGAGCTCAGGGGAAGCGAGGTCGAATACCGGGCGATCAACGCCTGTATCCGTTTGCTCCCGACTCTCGACGGGAAGGCGCTGTTCACGGTCGAGAGTCTCAAGGCAGCGAACGGCGGCGAACTGCACCCGGCTCAGCGGGCGCTCGTCGAGTGCCATGGCTCGCAGTGCGGGTTCTGCACCCCGGGCTTCGTCATGTCGCTCTTTGCGCTATACCGTGCTGACCGCAATCCTGACGAGGACGCGATCCGCCATGCGCTATCGGGAAACCTGTGTCGCTGCACAGGTTATCGGCCGATCCTGGCGGCGGCGAGGCGGATGTATGAGTACCCGAGCGACCCGGGCGACGCGGACGATCGCAAGCTCCGCGAGCAAATGGCAGCGATTCGCGTCACTCGCGAGAAGCGCTGCGGCGTCGGTAACTCGATCTATGTCGCGCCGATAACCGTCGCCGAGCTTGCGCGTACGCTCGCCGAGCGGCCTGACGCCACGGTCCTGGCCGGTGGGACCGACGTCGGCTTGTGGGTGACCAAGCAGTACGCGGAGCTTTCGGCGATCGTTTACCTCGGCAATATCGCGGAGCTCGGGACCATCACCCGGACGGATCAGTCCATCGAGATCGGCGCGACAGTCAGCCTGACCGATGCATTCGCCGAATTGGTCGCGGAGTATCCGGACTTGCGCGAGATCGCCCGGCGCTTTGCCTCGCCGCCCATCTGCAACGCCGGCACGCTCTGCGGAAACGTCGCGAATGGCTCGCCGATCGGCGATTCGATGCCCGCTCTGATCTGTCTCGGCGCGACCGTCGTGCTGCGATCCGGGGCGGATTCGCGCAGCGTCGCGCTCGAGGACTTCTACCTCGACTATAGAAGTAGGGACCTGCGACCCGGAGAGTTCGTCGCCGCCGTGCGCGTCGCTCGGGCGCGGAAAGACCAGCTGATCCGCTCCTACAAGATCGCCAAGCGTTTCGATCAGGATATCTCGGCCGTATGCGCGGCTTTCTCGCTGGAGATCGCCGCCGGGCGGATTCGCTCTGCACGGGTGTGCTTCGGCGGAATGGCGGCAACGCCGCGGCGGGCCAGAGCCTGCGAGCAGGCACTTGTTGGAACGGACTTGAACCCGGCGACAACGGCCAAGGCTGTTCAGGCGCTCGCGAAGGACTATCAACCCATCACGGATCTCAGGGCGTCGCAGGCGTATCGGCTGCGCGTCGCCGGCAACCTCCTGCAACGCTTCGTCGCCGAAGCGACGCAGGCTGACGAGAACACGAGCGTGTGGAGCTATGCCGGCTGACCGCAGCATGAACGAGCGTCGAGGCATACGCGGAGGAGTCGGCGTAGCCGAGCCCCACGAGAGCGCTCACCTGCACGTTACCGGCGAAGCGCTCTACGTCGATGACATTCCACTGCCCGAGGGCGCGCTGCACGCCGCCATCGGAATCAGCGAGCGTGCCCATGCTCGTATCCGCAACCTGGATCTGAGCGATGTCCACATGGCACCCGGCGTCGTCACGGTTCTGACCGCAGCCGACATTCCCGGCGAGAACAATCACGGTCCGGTGGTGCACGACGATCCGATCTTCGCCGAGGGGATCGCCGAGTATGCGGGCCAGTCGCTGTTCGCGGTGGTGGCAACGTCGGCGGATGCGGCGCGCAAGGCCGTACGGCTCGCCCGGATCGAGTACGAGGATCTTGAGCCGATCGTCGACGTCCAGTCTGCGCTGGAGAATCAATCGTTCGTGATGCCGACGCGAACCCTGACCCGCGGCCAGCCGGCGGCGAAAATCCGCGCGGCTCCACACCGACTGAACGGC
Source organism: Steroidobacteraceae bacterium (assembly GCA_036515135.1). Lineage (GTDB taxonomy): Bacteria > Pseudomonadota > Gammaproteobacteria > Steroidobacterales > Steroidobacteraceae > DATBVX01. The sequence goes on along the minus strand of DATBVX010000198.1, from coordinate 12,978 downwards.
TGTCTTTCCATCGGCGGTCAGGAACATTTCTATCTCGAGGGTCAGATCGGCGTCGCCGTGCCCGGCGAGGATCGCACGATGCTCGTGTACAGCTCGACGCAGCACACGAGTGAAGTGCAACGTCTGGTCGCACACTGCCTCGGACTGAGCGCGAACGACGTCGTCGTTCAGTGCCGACGCATGGGCGGCGCCTTTGGCGGCAAGGAGACGCAGCCGGCGCTAATCGCCTGCATTGCTGCACTCGGCGCGTGGAAGACCGGCAAACCGGTCAAGCTGCGCCTCGATCGCGACGCCGACATGCTCATTACCGGTAAGCGCCATCCATTCGAGCTGAGCTACGAGGTCGGCTTCGACGACGAAGGCAGGATTCGCGGCATCCGGCTGACGATGGCGTCGAACTGCGGGCGCTCCGCCGATCTGTCGGAAGCCGTCAACGTGCGCGCGATGTTCCATGGCGACAACTGCTACTACCTGTCCGACGTGGAGATCGTGTCGCACCGCTGCAAGACCAACCAGCCCTCGCATACCGCCTTCCGCGGGTTTGGCGGACCACAAGGGATGATGCTGATCGAGTGCGTCATCGACGACATCGCAAGGCACCTGGAGAAGGACCCACTCGCGGTGCGCAGGGTCAACTTCTACGGCGAGAAGAGCCGCAACGTCACGCCTTACGGCATGATCGTCGAGGACAACATCATCGAGGAGCTCGTCAACGAGCTCGTGAAGCGCGCGGACTATCACGGGCGCCGCGCCGCGATTGCCTCTTTCAATGCGTCGAACACGGTGCTCAAGAGAGGCATCGCGCTGACGCCAGTCAAGTTCGGCATCGCGTTCACTTCCACCCACCTCAACCAGGCCGGCGCACTGCTGCACATCTACACCGACGGCTCGATTCTGCTAAATCATGGCGGTACGGAGATGGGGCAGGGGCTGCACACCAAAGTGGCTCAGGTCGTTGCCCAGGAACTGCAGGTGGATCTCGACCGGATCCGCTGCAGCGCTACAGATACGAGCAAAGTGCCGAATACCTCGGCGACGGCGGCTTCCTCGAGCAGCGATCTGAATGGCAAAGCCGCCCAGGCCGCTGCACAGGTCATCAAGCAGCGGCTGATCGAGTTCGCCGCGGCGAAATATGCCGTGCCCACCGGTGACGTGACGTTCACCGGCGGCCGAGTGACTGTCGGCAAGAAGGTGACGCTCAGTTTCGACGAATTGATCGGGCACGCGTATCACGCGCGCGTTCCGCTGTCGGCGACTGGTACTTACGCGACGCCTAAGATTGGTTATGACGTGAAAACGCTGACCGGCCGGCCATTCTTCTATTTCTGCTACGGAGCGGCCGTATCGGAAGTCGTCATCGATTCCCTGACCGGAGAATCGAAGCTCACACGCGTCGACATTCTTCACGACGTGGGCGAGTCGCTCAACCCGGCCATCGACATGGGCCAGGTGGAAGGCGGCTTTGTGCAAGGCGTCGGCTGGCTGACGAGTGAGGAGCTCTGGTGGGACGACAAGGGCCGGCTGATGACGCACGCGCCGTCGACTTACAAGATTCCCACGGCACACGACTGGCCGCGCACGTTCAACGTGGACCTGATTCCCTGGAGCCGGAACAGGGAGGACAGCATCTATCGCTCGAAAGCCGTCGGTGAGCCGCCGCTGATGCTGGCGATGTCGGTCTTCTACGCGATTCGGGACGCGATCGCTGCCGCAGCGGGCGGCGGCCTGCCGCGGCTCAATGCGCCCGCCACGCCAGAGCGGGTGCTGACCGCGATCGAGGATCTGCGCGTACGGCAAGCATCGGGCGCTCCGCTGCGCCGGACGCTTTGAATCCGCGATGCCTTTCGACGCTTACATCCTCGACTGGCTCAACCTGATTCTGCGCTGGGGACACCTCATCACCGGCATCGCCTGGATCGGTTCGTCGTTCTACTTCATCTGGCTCGATGCGCGGCTCAACGTTCCGCCGCGCGATCCCGAGAGCCCGGACGTGGCTGGCGACCTCTGGGCGGTCCACGGCGGCGGCTTCTACCATTCGCAGAAATACAAGGTCGCCCCGGCCGAACTGCCGGAACCGCTGCATTGGTTCAAGTGGGAGGCGTACTGGACGTGGATCACCGGTTTCCTGCTGCTCGCCGTCGTCTACTACTCCAACGCCGATGCGTTCCTCGTCGATCCGGCTGTCGCCGACATCGATGCGACTACGGCCATCGTTTCGAGCGTGTTGCTGCTGCCGGCTGGCTGGTTCCTCTATGACGGCCTCTGCAGGCTCGGTCTGAGCGGCGGACGTTTCGCGCTGCTCGGTGCTGCGCTCGTGCTCGCGCTGTGCTACGGCGTCAGCCAGCTGTACGGCGGTCGCGGCGCATTCATGGAGATCGGCGCCGTGCTCGGCACGATCATGGTCGCCAATGTCTTGCGGGTGATCATCCCGTCACAAAAGCAGCTGGTTGCCGCAAAACTGCAGGGCGTGGAGCCGGATGCGCGGCTCGGCGCGCGCGCCAAGCAGCGGTCGGTGCACAACAACTATCTGACGCTGCCGGTCGTCTTCGTGATGATCAGCCCGCACTTCGCGTTCACCTACGCGCACCAATACAGCTGGCTGGTCCTGTTCGTGATTTTCGTCGTGGGCGCGCTGATCAGGCATTACTTCAATCGGCGCAATCAGGGCCGGCACGTCGTGGCGCTGCCGCTCGCTGCCGCGGTGGTCGGCGCCATCCTCGTTGCAGCATTGGCGCCGCGCGGCTCAGGTAGCGCGTCGAGCGCGCTGGCCGCGAATCGAGACGTGCCGTTCGCCGAGGTGCACCGAATCATCAACGCGCGCTGCGTCACCTGTCATTCGTCGGCGCCGACGCATCCCATGTCGCCCGTAACGGCCGCCGGCGTGGCGTTCGATACACCCCGCCAGGTCAAGGTCTGGTCGCAACGGATCTTCGATCGCGTCGTAGTGACGAAGACCATGCCGTTCGCGAACCTCACCGAGATGACGGACGAAGAACGCGCTGTGGTCGAACGCTGGTACGCGAGCGGCGCCCACACCAACTGAGTTGCGATTGGATTTCCTGTCCTTAAACCAGCACCGTGGACCCCGCGGTCGACATCCGTGGCTGGCAAGGGTCTGTAGGTCAAAAAAAGCTACGGGTCGTCGGTTTTCACGGCGCCAAGGAAGTCGCATTTGGTGATGAACAAAGAAAAGGCCCCTTGCGGGGCATTTCTGGTTTGTCCAACAACGCGCGTGTGAGCGTGCTACCTGCCCTCCATCAACTCGATGAACTCGGGATCTCCGCGCAGGGGGTCGAGATCGGGGTCGTGCTTCATCCATCCGAAGTTCCTGACCCCCGCGTTGATCGCCTGGCGAAGCGTGTCCACGGCGCGTCTCGTTTCGCCGAGCCTCGAGTACAGGCACGCGCCGTTGTAGAGCATCACGGAGTCCCCCGGGCTCGACTCGATCGCGGCGTCCCCCTCCCGGATCGCATCCACCTTGTTGCCGGCGTCCATCAGCGTAAACGCGTAGAAAATTCTCCCGCGGGAATCGTCCGGATTCTGCAACAGATAGTTTGGCATCAGCTCGAGCACCCGGCGGCTTGCGGCCGCCGCTTCCTCGACTCGACCGAGTCCCCTCAACGTCTGCTGCAGGTCCATATAGGCCACGTAGAACCCGGGCTGGATGTCGATGACTCGCTGGAAATAGTCGATCGCCTGCTCCAGCTGGCCGGTCGAGAAATGGATGCGCCCGAGCGTCCAATGTGCGATGAAGTCGTCGGCATCGAGCTCAATGGCTTTCCTTACCGATGCCATGGCTTCGTCGAACTTGCCCCAGATGAAGTACGAAAGTCCCATCGCCGTGTACGCCTCGGACAGGTTACTGTCGTACATCAGCGCTTTGAAGCTGAGCTCCTGGGCCTTGTCCCGGTAGCGCTCCTCGCGCGCGAACCACTGATACATCTGACCGTAGGCGCAGGAGCAGCCGGCGTAAGCGGCCGCATAGCGCGGATCGAGTTCTATGGCCTTCTCGAAAAGCTGGACGGCGTACTCCGTACCGCGCTTCGTGAGGCGGTACAAATAGGCCTGGCCGCGCAGGTAGAGGTCGTAGGCCTGTGCATTGACCGTCTGGCGTTTCGTCAGCGAAACCTTCTCGGAGAAGCTGAGCTTGAGCTTCAGTGCCTCGACGATCTGCTGCGCAACCTGTTCCTGGATGTCGAAGATGTCGTCGAGCTTCCCCTTGTAAGTGTTGCCCCAGATCTGGCGGTTACTTTCGACGTCGACGAGCTGCACGGTGATGCGCACGGAGTCCTGGAACCGGCGGACGCTGCCACCGACGATGTAGCGCGCGCCGAGCTCGCTGCCGATCCCGCGAATGTCTTTTTCGCGGCCCTTGTATTGCATGGACGCCCAGCGCGAGACGAGCTCAATTTCGCTGACCAGCGACAATCTCGCGATCAGCTCTTCGGTCAGCCCGTCGCTGAAATAATCGGTTTCCTTGTCAGGACTGATGTTGTCGAAGGGCAGTACGGCGAGCGCGCCGCGTTCGATTACGAGCTCGGTGCCGTGCCCGACATGGGTTGCCGACTGCCGGGAGCCAGGCTCTTCAGCGGATGCGGCTGCCCTCGCGTCGTGCGGCGGGATAATGATCACGCCGGCCCGCTCGAGCGACCGGAGAATCGTCTTCAGGTTCTCATCTGGATCGCCTTGGAAATACTCGATGTGCTGTATGCCGGCCAGTGGATACCTGAGGCTCGGCGGAATGACTGTCTGGTCGAGGTGCACGGGCAGGATATGCCCCTTGCGCTCGCTGACGAGGACGACTTCCTTGGTGACGTTTTGCGACCGGACGGCCGACTCCGTCACCACCAGCAGCAGGACCTTGGCTCTTTCCAGCGCGTTGACGATCTCCTCGCCCCACAAGGTGGCGCCGTCGATGCCGCCCTGGTCGATCCAGACGGCCACGCCGGCAGCGCGGAGCTTCGCCGCCAGGGCAAGAACGCGGTCCTTGTCCTCGCGCGAATAACTGATGAAAACGTCTGCCGGCTGTGCCAATGGAATCCTTCCGTATCCCCGATGATCTGTGAGGCTAGAGCATCCTGTGACGCTGTTGCCATCTCGCCCCATGAAGGCTAGCTCATCGGCGGCGACCTGAGAAGGAGCAGGGCGTCCGCGCCGGGGTGATCGGCGTTATCCTCGTCTCACCGGGTGCTATCCATAGGGTAACCTTGAGGCCATTGGCCGCACACTGAGCATTGTGTCTCGACCCACCGCGAATCCTCCGGCCGGCAGGACGAGCAGGAGTCGCGCCGCGCGGTACCGGAAGCGCATCTGGACTGACTGAAGCGGTGGTGTGGCCGAGACTGCTTCGGGAAAGCAACCGTAAGACCGTATTGCCGTTGCCTAACACGCAGCGAACAGTGACTGGACGCCGCTAGATCGTGGTGGAGTTATCTCGCCTCGGGCTCACAATCACCCAAAGCCCTGCCCGTGACACGTTGATAGAAGGTCATGTTCTTTCCGCCCAATTTGACGTTGAGGTTACCTCTGATCTGGTGCTCGCCGATCCGCCAGGTTGCACTACCGGTCGTCCCGTTTCCGCCTTCGCAGACCAAGACGTACGAAACTGTGTCGTGTTGGCGATGTTCCTGGTCCAGCCTGCAGCCCTTGAGCGCAGCGTGACTCAGGATCGGGAACGCAGTTGAGAGTTGCTGGTGCGCGAGACAGCGCTTCTCCAGGGTGTTGGTGTACCGAAGGTTCTCCTCGAGATGGGGCATTGCGGTCTCGGTCGTGACTTCATACAGCCGCGGTGGCATGACATCTGAAGCCGACGGCAGCGAGCCCACCAGCACGGCTGAGAACAGGAGTTTCGCCGCCAGGTCGATCGACATCGTTGTCTCCTACAGCCTGATTCATGCGCTCTCGATACTATGCAGCCGCAGCGCTCGTCACAATCCGATTCTTGCGCGTGAATTCCCGCGCGCCCGATTCTTACTGGATCCTAAGGTTCGCGTGTGGCAGCGACGGGCGCGGCTGGCTGCAACACGATTTCGCGACTCTCGAAGAAAAACTCGTCGCAGTTCTTGCCGTGGCCCGCGCGGTCGACGACCAGGAACTCGCTCGGGTCGAGGAGCGCGATGAGCGGGTGATGCCAGGTGCCGCGAGGGTAGTTGATCCCCTGCCGGCCATTGGTCACGAACGCGCGCACGGCGGAAGCGTCCACGCGATTACCCGCCGGGGCGACGACGATCAGGAATGGTTCGCCGTGCAGCGGCATGAAGAGCTGGCTCGAGAGTGGATGGCGCTCGAGCATAACGATCGGGAGCGGCAGTTCGAAAGGGACGGCTCGATAGATGCTGATGCGCGGACGCCCACCGCCGGCCGCAATGTCGATTTGAGCAAGATCCGCGTACTGACGGGCCGTGCCTCGGTTGATGAGCTCGTGTGCCTCGCCAGTCGCGACGACGTCGCCGAATCCAGCAAACGCGGCGGCAGTCAGCGGTTCGGGTGTGAGCACGCGCACGGCTACGCTCACAATCGCGCGATCGTGCCGACAAGGCGCAGCCGGGAAACTCCTCCGTCCGGGTGAAGGTTCATGCGCACGTGCGAGACGGGGCCGAGTCCGACGAGCTGCTTCTTGAACGGGTGCTGGGCATCGGCGCTCATCGGCTGTTCGGGCAGCAGCAACGGCCAGTGCATGCTGGATGCCGCCAGCGCGTCATCGGAGAGCCCGCGGACGAGCGCGCCATTCAGCGAGACGCGGTCGGGAAAGTTGCCGCGGAAATGCGCCGTGTCGATCTCGACCTCGTGAATCGTTCCCGGATGACCGAGCTTAACGATCACCCAATCGAAGCCGGGCTCGCGCCGCCGCCGCGTTTCCCAGCCGTCGCCCATGTTCACCCCGCGACCGGGCCGGTTGAGGTTGCGGATATCGCCGTAGTGTTGATCGTTCGCCTGTAGCGCGATCCCGCCGCGCTCGACGGCGAAGAGATCCACCAGTTCATCATTGCGGACTGCGGTCCAATCCGGCCGGACGACGCCGCACACGCGGAACCGCGCGATGCCACCGTCCGGAAAGATGTTGAGACGCAGCGACCGCCACGTGGAACCGTCTTCGATCGGGAAAGTGTTGTGGCGGTCACCTCCCAGCGCACGGGCCGGCAGGATCGTGGTCCAGCGGGTGCCGGGGGCCAGCGGGTCCACATCGTTGGTCGCATCGACCGAAGCCTGCGCCGGGAAGTTGCCGGTGAAGTGCCGCGTATCGATATCGATGAGCTTGATGACGCCGGAATACGCCAGGCGGACTACGCAGGAATCATGCCCGGGGCCGCGGCGACGACGCGTTTCCCAGCCGTCCATCCACTGACCGTGATCGTCGAATGTGCTCGCGCGGAACACAGGTTCCGTCGGGCGCAGCATCCGTTCCTTCGCGGCGAAGAACTCATCGCTGACCCACAACGCCTGCGCGCCGAGCGAGTCGTCCGCCAGGTTGATCAGTCCGGCCGGGATGTCCTGGTTCATCGGGTGCGCCGTCGATGTGGCTGGTGGAACCGATTGAATTATAATATGTTCTCAATCTGCCACCCTAATTGTATCCAATCGCTGTGCCAACGAGTCCGGACTATCCGCGCGACATGGTCGGTTACGGTGCAGCACCGCCCGACCCGCAGTGGCCCGGCGGCGCACGGCTCGCACTGCAGATCGTGCTCAACTACGAGGAAGGCGCCGAGCAATGCATCCTGCACGGCGATACGGCGTCGGAGTCGTTCCTGTCGGAGATCGTGAGCGCCCAACCGCTTGCGGGCGTGCGTCACATGAGCATGGAGTCGCTGTACGAGTACGGCAGCCGTGCCGGTGTGTGGCGGTTGCTGCGTGTATTTGAAAAGCGAGGCCTGCCGCTGACGGTGTTCGGTGTCGCAATGGCCCTGCAGCGCAATCCGGAAGCTGTGGCCGCTATGGTGGAGGGCGGACACGAGATCGCGAGCCACGGCTGGCGCTGGATCAACTATCAGTTCGTCGACGTCGAGACCGAGCGGCAGCACATCGCGCTCGCTGTCACTGCAATCGAGAAGCTCAGTGGCCAGCGGCCGCTTGGCTGGTACACAGGCCGCGACAGTCCGAATACGCGGCGCCTGGTGGTGGAGCACGGCGGTTTCCTCTACGACGCGGATTCCTATGCTGACGATCTGCCTTACTGGGACAGCGTCAACGGCAGGGCCCACCTCGTCGTGCCATACACGCTCGATTGCAACGACATGCGGTTTGCCAGCTTGGCGGGCTTCTCCACCGGAGATGAGTTCTTTGCCTATCTGCGTGACACGTTCGACGTGCTGTACCGGGAGGGTGAGCGCGCGCCGAAGATGATGTCGGTCGGCCTGCATTGTCGATTGGCGGGTAAGCCGGCACGGACCGCCGCGCTGGAGCGTTTCCTCGACCATGTGCAGCGACACGACAAGGTGTGGATCTGCCGGCGCGTGGACATTGCGCGGCACTGGGGCGCGCACCACCCGAGCGGCAAGACTTCCAGGCGATGACCACCGAGCCGCTGTCGATCGCCCAGCTCAATTCGATGGATCGCCCGACGTTCGTCGCCAGATTTGGCAGCGTCTTCGAGCGTTCGCCATGGGTTGCTGAACAGGCATGGCAAGCGCGGCCGTTCAAGGACCACGAAGCGCTCGAGCGCGCGATGCAGGAGGCTGTACTCGAAGCCGGTCAGGCGCGGCAGCTTAAGCTGCTGCGGATGCATCCGCCGCTTGGCACCCGGCTGCGGTTGAGCGGCTACTCTCGATTGGAGCAAGCCGGCGCGGGACTGCTCGAGGCGAGCTCGGCCGAGCGGGCAGAGCTCGAGAAACTCAACCGCGACTACGAGCTCAAGTTCGGGTTTCCCTTCATCTTCGCCGTGCGTGACGCCAGCCTGCGTTCGATTCTGGAAAGCTGCCGGACTCGAATCCACGCTGACGCAAAGTCGGAGCTCGACGAGAGCCTGCGTCAGGTGTTCAGAATCGCGGGTTTTCGCCTCGCCGATCTCTTCGGATAGTCGGTACCGGGTTTGCCTTATTGGCCATTTGCAGATCCCCACCGGATAACCCAAATGGCCAATAAGGCAAACCCGGTACCGACTATCTACGTGCGGGCGAAGACTTCGTTGAGATCGAGCGGTCCCTGTGCCGTCGACAGATCGAGGCGATCCTCGATCTCCGCAAGGTGTTGCGACATCGCGTGAGCCGCCGTCGCGCCGTCGCCTGCCTCGATCAGGGTAATCAGCTCCGAGTGATCGTGCGTCGGGCATGCCGGTACACCCGGTGCCTCGTAAAGCGCGATGATCAATGACGTGCGCGAGACCAGGCTGGTCACGAGATTGGCGAGTACCGGGTTGCCCGCGAACTGCGCCAGCCGGACGTGAAAGTCACCGGTGAGACGAACGAGCGACCTCGCGTCGCGGTCCTGTTGTGCGGACTTCTCACGGCGGACGAGCGCCTTGAGCTCATCGATCTGCTTCTTCGTGTGCGACTGGGCGACCATGCGGATGAGTTCGCGCTCGATCAGTTTGCGCGCATCGAACACATTGTGGGTTTCTGCGGGCGTGGGGCTCGCAACCACGGCCCCGCGGTTCGGGCGCAACGCGACGATTCCCTCCTGGGAGAGCCGGAACAGCGCCTTGCGGATGATCGTGCGGCTGACCCCGAAAAACTCCGCGAAAGCGGACTCGGTGAGCTTGATCCCCGGAGGAAGCCGGTGATCCATGACCGCGTCGTAGATGGCCGCATGCACACTATCCTCCGTAGCGCCTCTGCGGCGTTTACGCGCGGGCCGGTCGACCAGCATTACTTTGGGCGCCGCTTTGGACTTAGGAGAGCGTTTCCGCATACGGGCAAGAGCGGCCGACCACCACCATTGCTAGACTATAGTGGACCGCTGTGCAAGACAAAACGGCCGTGATTTTGTACACGGGTCAGGTCCCGTTCTTGCGCACATGAACACCGCTAGCCCCAGCGAATTTCGACCCTACGAGCAGTCGTTCGCCGCCGATCCCTATCCCGTCTATGCCCAGTTGCGCGAGCGCAGCCCGATCTTCCACTTCGTGGAAGCGGGCATGACGCTTTTCGCCCGCTATGGCGATATCCGCAGCCTCCTGTTCGACGGACGCCTCGGGCGAACCCTGGATCACATCGCCAGCCGCGAGGAGATCGAGCGAAAGCGGCGAGCCGAGCACTGGGACCAGCTACCGAACTATAGCCGCTACGTGCGCGTGAACCTGCTGGAGAGAGAGGGCGCTGACCACGCACGTCTGCGGCGGCTCGTCGCTGCCGCACTCAGCCCGAAGCTGATTCGCGATCTGCGGAATCGCATCCCGGCGTTGGTCGACGAGCTTCTGAGCGGAATCGTGAGCAAGGGGCGGATGGACTTCCTCGAGGATCTGGCCGTGCCGCTACCCGTCGGCGTCATTTCGGAGCTGTTGGGCTGGCCTGCCGACCAGCGGCATCGGCTGCGTCCCTGGTCGACGCAGATCGTCCGCCTGTACGAAAAGGATCACTCCGCTGATGACGAAGCGCGCGCTGAGGCCGCGACGTTCGAATTCGCGACCGCCCTGAATGATCTCGCCGAGGCGCGGCGAGCGGATCCGCGCGACGACCTGATCAGCGCCATGGTCTCGACCTGCGACCAGGGTGACGAGATCACGCGTGACGAGCTGATCTCAACGTGCATGCTGCTGCTCAATGCCGGGCACGAGGCGACCGTCAATGCCGCCGGCAACGGACTGCTGGCTCTCTTGCGTCATCCCGAGCAACTGGCCCGGCTGCGGAAGGATCCAGCGCTGCTCGCCACGGCAATCGAGGAGATGCTGCGCTTCGATTCGCCGCTGCAGCTCTTTCACCGCTACGTGCTCGAGGACCTCGAATATGGCGGAGTCGCCTTCAAGAAAGGGGACACCGTCGGTTTCCTGTACGGTTCCGGGAACCGCGACCCGCGGGCGTTCGAGCGTGCGGATGAATTCGACGTCGGCCGCCAGCCCAATCGCCATCTCGCGTTCGGCGCCGGCAACCATTTCTGTCTCGGCGCGCCTCTGGCGCGACTCGAGCTCGAGATTCTGTTCGGCACGCTGCTCAGGCGCTTGCCGGGTATCCGGCTCGACGGCGATCAACCGGAGTATCGAACCGGCCTCGTCTTCCGCGGCCTCAAGGAGTTGCGCTTGTGCTGGTGATTTCTTCTCCCTCTCCCACTTGTGGGAGAGGGTTGGGGTGAGAGCCGCGGTGAGGGTCAGCGCCCGCCCGGCTCGCTCGCCTGCCCGGAGGGGTATTTCGATGACGCATAGCGGACGACCAGCGTAGCCAGCGCGAGCAAGAGAATCGCTCCAGAAATCAGGATGACGCTCTGGTCCGGCCGGTGGTGCGTCTGCACGTCCGAAATGAGCATCCGGGTGAGCGCGGTCATCGCCACATAAATCAAAAACCGCACCGGCATGTGGTTGGTCTTGAAATAGATGCCGACCATGGCACCGAGTTCGAGGTAGATGAACAAGAGCAGGATATCGTCGATCGACGCGTGGCCCTTCGCCGTCATCGCAAGGAACGCCGCGACGGCGGACCACACGATGGCCGCGCCGATGGCGAACAGAGCCAGATAGTGGAACGCGTCAACCAGTACGTTTCCAAGCGCGTCTGCAAAGGAGTTATAGCGCTGACGAAAGGTCTCGACCCATTGGAGTTTCATTTTTCTCTCCCCCAACAAGTGTCTCGCAAACCGACCGATTGAACTCCGTCATCCCTCTCCCGCTTGCGGGAGAGGGCCAGGGTGAGGGTCAGCTTCCGATCGGATGCCAGGTGGTCTTCGTTTCCTGAGTGTCGCTGATGGCGTAGGGGCTCTGGGCTGCGGCACTGTTCCAGTCCACGCCGCCGCGCAGGACGACCCGCTTGATGTTGTCGGCGGCCAGTTCCTCGATCTTGCGCTCCGCTGCAGCATCCGCGTCGCCGCAGATGACCGCATTGACATCCATGTGCGAGGCGAATTGCTCGATCAGCTCGGCTTTGAGACCGGTGAGTACGTTGATCACGCCAGCGGGGAAATCCGCGGCGTGAAGCACTTCGGCGAAGCTGATCGCCGAGAGCGGCAGCGACTGTGAGGCGAGCACGACACACGTGTTGCCACCCACGACCGCAGGGGCGACATTCGATACCAGCCCGAGCAGACCGCTCGAATCCGGCGCAACGACCGCGACGACGCCCATCGGCTCGAGCACGGAAAAGTTGAAATGCGAGGTGGCCACCGGATTCACCGCACTGAATACCTGCTGGTACTTGTCCGCCCAACCGGCGTAATAGACGAGACGATCGATCGTCGCCGTCACCTCGTCCTCGGCACGGCGTCTTGCGATCCCCTGCAGGGTGAGCTCGGCGGCGAATTGCCTGCTACGACCCTCGAGCATTTCCGCTGCACGATACAAGACCTGACCCCTTAGGTAGGCGCTCGCCTGAGACCACGGGCCGGACGCGTTGCGTGCTGCGACCACGGCATCCCGAAAGTCCTTGCGGCTGCCGCGACAGACATTGGCGATCACGAGATCGTCGTCGCGCTGCAGCGGGTAGTAGCGGCCCGACTCGCTGCGCGGAAACTTGCCGTCGATGTAGAGCTTGTAAGTCTTTGCCACCGGCACGCGCGCACCGGTGCGGCCGGCATCTTTGCCCTTGCGCGCCTGCGGCCTCACCCCCGCCCTCTCCCTCGTCCTCGAGGGAGAGGGTCTGACGGCAATACTCTCCCGCAAGCGGGAGGGGGAACTCGACTGGGGCGAATTCCTCCGGCGCGCCATCAGTAAAGCTCCACGTAGGCGCCGAGACCGTGTAGGCCGCCTTCCCGGCCCATGCCGCTCTCCTTATAGCCGCCGAACGGCGCGCTCGGATCGAACTTGTTGAACGTGTTCGCCCAGATGACGCCGGCGCGGATCCCACGGGTCATCTTGAATATTTTCGCGCCCTTGTCGGTCCACACGCCACCGGACAGGCC
>DATBVX010000197.1:0-5325 GCA_036515135.1 Steroidobacteraceae bacterium | reverse complement strand
TCACCCCAACCCTCTCCCGCAAGCGGGAGAGGGAGAAGAGCCCTCACCGCTGCCGTCTCCCGCAAGCGCGAGAGGGAGTCAGCGCATGTTGCTGATTGAGTTCTTCGCGGTGTCGTGCTTCGTTTTCATTACGTTCGATATCATCTGCTCCAATTGATTCTGCTTTTGCATCTTCGACTGCAGCGCCAAGTACTGAAGATTGAACGACATCTGCAGATCGGGCTGTGAGAGTGCGCGCTCACCCTGAGCAGCAAGACTGCGGGCCTCGGCACTCGTATCGCGGAGCCATTGGTCGTAGGACTCGAGCGCCTTCTGGTCTGCGGCGGATTGCGGTTTGCTGTCGGGCTTTATCGCCGCCGCGCGATTGAGCCCATCGCTCAGCTGCCGAAGTGACACAACTCGCTCGCGCGTGCACACGGCGAGCGACCTGGTGCCGCACCGGGTGTCAGTTTGCGTCTGGAGCGTGGGCTGTGGTGCGACGTAAACAGGGCCGCTCGTCGTGGCTCGTTCGGCCGCGAATGCTGGCGCTGCGGCGAGCAAGCAGGCAAGGGCGGAAATGGCGTGCAGTTTGGTCATGGCGTACTCCTCTCCCTCTCCCGCTTGCGGGAGAGGGTTGGGGTGAGGGTCTCTCACTTACTCCCTCTCCCACTTGTGGGAGAGGGTTGGGGCGAGGGTTCCTCTCTCACCCGTGCACCACCCCACTGCCCGAATGCCGCAGCTTGTTGAACTGCCCGTAACTGTCCTTGAGATCCAGCTTGATGGCTCCAAAGCTCCGCGTCGTCGCGCTCCCGATCTCGGCCAGCTCGAACTCGATGCCATTGGGAATATCGATGCGCACCCGGTGCGGCTGTCCGGTCGCCGGACTCTTGATGGGCGTGCCGATCGACTCGAGCACGCCCGGAATTGCGACGCGCGCCGTGCGCGCCTTGATGTCGACCTCGTAGTCGATCGGCTTGAAAAGCGGCGGATTCACCTTGTCCGACATCGCGTGATACACCCACCAATGCGTCGCGCCTTCCGCGGTTTCCTCGCCGTGCAGGATCTTCGTTAGCGCCGCACGCTGCTCGGGATTGGCGCGCTCGTCGATGACGGCCTGCATCTCACCCTTGCCCTCGAAGACCGGCCCGGGCCAGGCATACAGCAGGGCGGCCTTGAGCCCATCGAGTTTCACAGCGCCGAAGTGCCCTTTGTCGATTCTGAACACCTCAAAGCCACAGCAATCACCGGTGGTCGGCCGCGCCTCGAACTGACAAGGGCAGCCGTACGAACAATTGCAGTTGCCGAAACTCACCCCTTCCACGTACCAGTCCACACCGCTCATGATGACGCCTCCTCAATAAGAATCACGTCACGAGCTCATGCTCGTCTATTCGATGGCGTCCATTGTGTACGAACGGAGGTGCAGGCTGTAGTGGTCATGCCAAAGCACCAGGCCGGAGCGCGGACTTCTTCCCCCCTCCCGCTTGCGGGAGAGCGCAGCACGCAGCCCGGAGGATCGCGCGCGGTCGGCGCGTCCCGGTTACCCATGCGCGAGGCTGAGAATTGGAGCAAATACAGCGCTAACGCTTGCTGTGTATCGGCAATGTGCAAGTTAAGGTAACTGTCAGGGCATCGCACCACAGACGGTGCGAACCATACTGGCATTGCTTATACAAATTCTTGTATGCTCGCCCTCAGGCCGGTCGAGTTTCTCGGTAACTCATTGAGTCAGCTACGACGTTTTCCGGTGGCGGCGCGTCGAGTGGCAGGCTTTCAGCTCGATCGCGTTCAGCGCGGGCTTAATCCATTGGACTGGAAGCCGATGCCAGCGATCGGACCTGGAGTGCATGAGATCCGCGTACGCGATGAGGTCGGTGCGTTTCGCGTTATCTATTCAGCGAAGTCAGGAGAAACAGTTCTTGTCCTGCATTGTTTTCAGAAGAAGACGCCACGCACCTCAAAGGGCGACATTGCCCTAGCACGGAGTCGTTTTCGCCGATTCATTGCGGCGCGGAGCAAGAAGTGAGTCGTAAGCGTTTTGCATCCATCTGGGATGCACTTGAGAAATCAGCGACCGAGGCCGCCAGCATGCGGCTGCGCGCCGAGCTTGCCAATGAGCTCATCGAGCGACTTCGCCAGTGCAAGCTCAGTCAATCGCGGGCCGCAGAGCTGCTCGACGTCACGCAGCCGCGAATTTCCGACCTGATGCGCGGCAGGCTCGATCTTTTTTCGCTCGATATGCTCGTCGACATGGCCGAACGCGCTGGCTTGCGCACGCGCGTCGTCGTGACTCGCAAGCGCGCAGCCTGATTGAATAGCCGTTGCGCCAAAATACCAGCCACCTCCGCGTGTCTCTACGGTCGCAGATTGCGACCTTTAAGGCCCGGTGAGCGTTCTACTCCCTCTCCCGCTTGCGGGAGAGGGTCGGGGTGCGGGTCTTTACTCGATCGGCACAAACCCGATCGGCCGCTTTGTTGTCGCCGCCCCCGCCTCAACGAGACGGCGAATCGACTGGATCAGATTCTTGATCGCCGCGTCGTGCGTATCGACTCGCTGCGCAAGTTCCGTCACGACGCTTGCCAGCTTTTCACTCACGACGCTGGCGCGCCGTAAGCGGACGAACTCGCGCATGATCTCGATGTTGACCGCGATCGCCGCGCGACTTCGCAGTACGCTGGAAAGCATCGCGACTCCTTGCTCAGTGAACGCGTACGGGAGATGGCGACGGCCACCGTGTACTGAGTCCAAACTTGAAATCACAGATTGGGGATCTCAAGATGCTAACCTATTGATTGGGCAGCTGAAACAGGAAATCCGGCGGGATGCGTTGGCGGTTGCGTTTGACCGCCTTTCGCGCGCCTCAACGCGAGGCGTCCGCGTGGCTGACGAGTCAAGCGCGACTGACGCCCTCACTGCGAGATCCGCTCCGAAGCGGAATCGCGACGCTCCCGGTCGCGAGGGCGGTGCCGAGCAGGATCACCGCGCACGCGATCAGCATGCCGGCCGTGATTGCCTCGTCGAGAAATATCAAACCCCACAGCATTCCGAACGCCGGCGGCAGGTAAGTCACGGAGATCGCCTTCGCGGGCCCGATGCGGGCGATCAGGCGGAAAAAGATGCCGTAGGCGACGCCGGTGCAAAGCAAGCCAAGCGCGAGGACGCACAGCCAGCTCTTGAACGAGGGCGCAGCGCTCGGCCAATTCGCGACTGCGAGCGGTAGCAGCAGCAGCGTCGCGGCGATCTGGCTGCCCGTCGCTGCGGCCAGCGGCGGCACGCGCGCCAGCTTCTTCTTCGTGTAGTTGACGCTGATACCGTAAGACAGCGAGGCACCGAGTCCGGCGAGAATGGCGAGCGTGGCGCCGCCGCCGTTGAACGCGATCTTGTCCCACGCGAGCACCAGCACGCCACCGAAGCCGACGGCGAGCCCGATGATCCGCGGGACGGTCAGCTTGTCTTTAAGCCACGCATACGCCACGAGCGCGCCGAAGAGAGGGGCGCTCGCGTTGATCACCGCCCCGGTCCCCGCCGTAATGAAGAGCATCGCATAGGCAAGCAAAACGAAGGGCAATGCCGAGCTTAGTAAGCCGACGACAGTCAGGGGCCCGGCCGCTCCGCGCAGACCGCCCATCCCACCACGCCACGCGAGCATCGCGGTCAGAAAGACAGCAGCGATCGCGACGCGAATCTCGACCAGCGCGATGGCGCCGAACTCTGGTGTGGCGATGCGCATGAAGAGAAATGAGGCGCCCCAGATCACGCCCAGAAGAAGGAGTTCGAGGCGATCGCGATGGGTCATGCTGGTGTCCGTGAAAAAAAATGAGCCTGCCGGGGTCCGACAGGCTCGAGGCAGGGGCAGGGGATTACTGCCAGGAGTGAACCGAAGGCTGCGCGGCAACCGTCACCTTGTCGATGCGCCGCGCCGTGACGGTCATGCTGCCGAGATCTGCGACTCGGGTGTCTGCGGGACGTCGGGCGGCCACCGTCATCACGCCAATCATCGGGGCATCAGTGTCGGAAAGGCGCGAAGCGGTCACGGTCAGGCTGCCGAGCTGTGCGATCTCATCCGCGTGTGAGGCCGACGCGATCAGCGCGCCCGTGGCCAGGGCGGCGACCCATGCGAACTTTCGAATCCTGTACAGCGTGCTCATGACATTCTCCTCAACCGTTTGTCCGATCCCGAATCGCGTTCCAAATGTGCTTCCGGGTGTGTGCACTGTCGGCTGAATGGCCCTGTCCATCAAACGCAATACCTGATGCTCGGTTAAGCAAAACTTTCGCTGTTCGGGCGTATGAAAAGAGTCCTGCGCATAGCCATCCGCAAGGATCTGGTCTCGGTATCAAAGGCGCTGCGGACTGATTGATCTTGGCGCGGCATGGAACCGCTGGATGGGGCTCGTGTCACATATGGCCGGAAACGTAGCTATCCGTGGATGGCGCGTGCAATGTCCCTGCGTCGAGCTCCGAGTGCAAGCAACGTTCCTACCAGCAGATCCAGGGAAACCGTCCGATCAGCCGCCTCCATTTTGGCGAGCCGCGATTGGCTGGAGCCCAGCCGCGCGGCGAGCGCGACCTGCGATACACTTTGATGGACACGGCGTTCTCGCAGGCTGCGACTCAATGCCAGGCGCATCTCGACGAGCAACTGGCGACGGCGAATTCTCGGGCCGTCGCGCCCGACAAGTCACAGTGATAATTCGACGGATTGGCGCAGATATGTGCGGTCGGCCCCGGCAAAATGCTGTCGGCGTGTCCACGCCGACGCCGGGAATGTTGCAAGCGTGGTCCTAACCCGCAGTGAGTATCAGGCTACACTCTCGACCGTGGTGGTTGCCTCCGCGGTGTTGGCGGCAATGGAGAGGCGCAAGCCCAAGTAGGGTCTCGCAAGACTGGTTCAAGTGAGGCGTGAGTGAAATCCGAAACGCGCTCGACGATCCTGCTGCGCATCGAGCTGCTCAATATCGAGCCGCTGATCTGGCGACGCACGCGCGTGCCGGAGAGATGGACGCTCAGGCGCCTGCACGGCGTCATCCAGAAGCTCTTCGGCTGGGAAGACCGTCACCTGCACGACTTTCGCATCGGCGACCTGCGCATCGGGATGCCGGAGGTCGATGACAGCGACGCGGGTCTGCAGGACGACCGTGAGTGGACGCTCGCCGAGGTGCTGAAGACGGGCGCCCAGGAGTTTGTTTACGTCTACGACTTCGGCGACCACTGGGAGCATCGGCTGATCGTCGAGCCGGAATCGCGGACGGAGGCCGGCGCAGGATTTGCACCGATCTGCCTCGCTGGAGAGAACGCCGCGCCGCCCGAGGACATCGGCGGTCCGCCTGGCTACGAGCTGTTCCT
>DATBVX010000196.1:0-3040 GCA_036515135.1 Steroidobacteraceae bacterium | reverse complement strand
ATACGCCGTGCTTGCGATTGCCATGGTCGTGGCCGTGCTGTGGCTGCTAATCGACCGCGTGCTGCCGGTCGCGGTCAACGAGATCGCCGTGCGTATTCCGGTCGAGGCCGAGGCGGCGCTCGGCCGCGAGACGCTCGAGGGAATGGAACGGTATTTCCTTCAGCCCACCAAACTCACTTCCGCCCGGCAGGCAGGGCTGCGCGCCAGGTTCGACGCGGTGGTGCGCGCCGGGGACGAGACTGCGCCTTACCGCCTGGAGTTCCGCTCCAGCCCGATGATCGGGGCGAACGCGTTCGCGTTGCCGTCGGGAATCATCGTCATGACGGACGAACTGGTGAAGCTCGCGAGAAATGACCAGGAAGTCATCGCGGTTCTGGCGCACGAGCTGGGTCACGTGCGCCACCGCCACACGATGCGGCGCCTGCTCGAAAGCTCCGCGACCGCCCTCATCATCGCCGGGGTGACCGGCGACATTGCGTCGACAACGTCGCTTGCAGCGGCAGCGCCAACGCTGCTGCTGCAGAGCAAGTACTCGCGCGACCACGAACGGGAGGCCGACGTCTATGCGATCGAGATGATGCGGAAAAGCGAGCTCGAGCCGCGCCACTTTGCCGCCATTCTGAAACGGCTGGAAGGCGAAACGCCGCAGCGCGGCGGCTTGCCGACGTTCCTGTCGTCGCATCCGCCGACTGAGGAGCGAGAGGTGCGCGCGCGCGCCGGCGCCACGAGCGCCGACGAGGAGAGCGCGCAGGTTGCGGAAGCGGGCGCCGAGTCGGCTGCGGCGGTCGACAAACCGGTTCTCCTGGCAGTCGATCCGGTGCAGCGGCACATCATCACGCTGCTCGAGCAGCGGAATTACGCGGAACTGGAGCGTTTGCTGGGTGGCTATCAGCGCGCTTTCGAGGAGGAGCAGAGCACCAGCGCGCGACTTGAAAACGCGTTCCTGGCATTCCGCCGGGTTCCGGGAAGCGCGGAATCCGCACTCAATGAATGGGTCGAGAAATACCCGTCCTCTTTCGTCGCATTGGCCGGGCGCGGCAGCTTTTACTATTCCCGGGGGCTGGAAGCTCGCGGCACTGCCTTCATCAAGGACACGCCCGAAGAGAACATCCGGGCCATGCGTTCCCATCTGGAACGAGCACGCATAGACCTGGAACGCTCGCTGGGATTGACGCAGAGGCCCTATTTGAGCCGCCTGACTTTGATGTCGATCGCCCGTATCTCCGGCAACCGCAGGGGTGCAAGGACACAGTACCTGGAGGCGGTGAAACTCGCGCCGCAGAGCGTGGAGCTGAGACTCGCCCACATGACCACTCTCGAGCCGCGCTGGGGTGGCAGCCACGCGGAAATGGAGGCACATCTGGCCGAATCGCGCTCGCAGTTGAGGGATCCCAGCGCGGCGGACCGTCTGGCCGCGCGAATTCCCGCCTATCGCGCGCACGAGCGTCAGCAGGCGAAGGATTTCGCGCAGGCCCTCAAGCGCTACGACGAGGCAATCGGGTTGTATGCGAGTGCGGGCACGCTCTGCGAGCGCTCCTATGTGCTGAGCGAGTTGAAACGCGATGCCGAGGCCTTCGCCGACGTCAAGCTGGCACTGTCCAAGGCGCGAGACGATCGCTACTGCCTGGAGCGGGCGGTTGCAGCGGCGTCCGGTGCCAGCAATGCAGACGAAGCCATCGGAGTATTGAGCCTCGTCATCGAAGTCGACCCGGGCTCCAGTCATGCGTTCAACCAGCGCGGGTGGCGATACCAGCAGCAGGGCAGGGCGGATCTCGCGTTCCAGGATTTCCTCGCCTCCGCCAGGCTCGGCGATGGGTGGGGGCAATTGATGACCGGCAAATACTACTGGGCCGGCAAAGGGGTGAAGGAGGACCGCGAGGAGGCGCTGGCCTGGCTGCGCAAGGCCGCCGAGCAAGGCCATCCCGACGCGAAGCTGAGCCTCGAGCAGGCGCTGCAGCAGCTTGGAAGGAGTTAGGACGTCAGTCGGATTTGCGTGCGCTCATGCTTACCGGTAGCGGATCTTCATGGCGAGGATGGACAGCGCCAGCGTCAGCGTGATCACGTTGGCGACGATGATCGGCCAGGCGTCGAGCAAGATCCCATAGACGAGCCACAGCGCGACTCCGCTCGTGAAGGTCGCGTACATCCCGAGCGAGATGCCGCGCCCGGAGCGCATGCGCCAGGTGTGCAGCACCTGCGGGATGAATGCGATGGTCGAGAGCGCAGCGGCGGCGTAGCCGATCAGTTCGGTGGGGTTCATCGTCTGTCCCTGCTCCTTTTTGGGCGCGAATGGTCTCGCACGGGGCCGGATGCGGGCGACGCAGCGGGGGAGGCCCGCGCCAGCCCCACGGGCCGCTCCGCTCCGGTTCCCAACCCGATGATTGTCAGGCATTGTCATGACATTGGGAAATGGCCGGCCTGACGCTATAAACTATGCGGCAGCCGTCCTTATGCAATCTCAGGCAACCGATTCGCGATGAACGCCTCCGCGCGTTATTGTTGGCTGGAACGGTCCGGGGAGCAGGCCACGCTGGTTCTTTCAGGCACGTGGCACCTTCCCCGGATCGCCGAGATCGATGCCGCGCTGGCGGGGGCGGGTATGCCCGCTTCGCCCCTGACGCTCGACGGGGCGGCCCTCACCACGCTCGATACCGCGGGGGCGCTGGCGCTGCTGCGGCGCATCGCCGACGCCGGCGCGAGCATCGAGCGGCTCGCCAATTTCAGCGTCAGCCACATGCGCGTGATCGAGGCCGTACTGGGACGGCTCGGCGATACCGCGGTCGAGGCCCCGCGGCGCAGGCATGGCGTGCTGGCATTGCTCGGCATGCATGTGCTCGAGTTTCGCGCCCTGATGACGGGCCATCTCGACTTCTTCGGCCGCTCCGCGGCCGCGCTGGGTGATATCGTGCTGCGGCCGCGCGCGCTGCGGCTGAAGGAACTCGCGGCCCAGTTTCAGCACGTCTGCATCGAGGCGATCCCGGTGGTCATACTCGTCACGTTCCTGATCGGCGTGGTGCTCGCGTATCTGTTCGGCATGCAG
>DATBVX010000195.1:0-2578 GCA_036515135.1 Steroidobacteraceae bacterium | reverse complement strand
CGACACATGATGCGCCGCATGATCCGCAATCGCCTGGCGATCGGAATGGCGTCCATGTGCCGCCGGTCCTTCTCGGTGATGGCGATCGAGATCGACTGCGCTCTGAGCCCGTCCAGCATGTCATCTCACTCCGCGGCAGGCGAAACCCGGTCGCCGCTGTGGGGCCCGGAAGAATCACGCGCGCTTGAGTGCTTTCGGTGTTCCTTCCGCGCCGGCAGGCACATCTGAATTGATCTTCATGGCCTCGTTCAGATTTTGAAAAGTGTCCTGGATGAGGCGGACCAGTTCGGTCTGCGCCGTCGCGCTCACTTCCAGGCATTGGCACGACAGGTCGAGGATGTTCTGCAACTGCCGGTCGCGGCATTCATTGTGTTCGGCCCGGCTGCGCACGGAGGCGGCCGCATCGCCAGAAACGAATTTCAACGTTCCACTCCCATTTCCAGCCATCGCCATCGCGACCTTCAACTGGCGCCTGACCAGCTCCGCGGCGTCCTCGATGGATCGCGCCGCCAGGCTCATCGAGACCTGCAGATTGGCCTTGCTCGCATTGATCAGGTATTCAGGCGATCGGAACATGTCAGTTCTCCGTAAACCAGCAATGTCCAGGCGAACGCAGGCTGTGCGCATCAGCGGCGGAATTGCGCCGACATCACGCTCCGGCGAGCTTCTGGTTCTTGGCTTCGATGGTCCTGATCAAGCCGTCGATGCCCGAGCGGCCGATCTCCGCCGCGAACGAATCGCGATAGTTGGTCACGAGGCTCAGATTCTCCACCACGACGTCATACACTTTCCAGCCGCTGGCCGTGCGCTTCATGCGGTAATCGATGGCGACCGGCTGCTTGCCGGATCGCTTCGCCGTCGTCTTGACGGTGACATCTTCCTGTTCCGGCTTGACCTGCGCCGGCTTCACCTCGACTGTCGCGTTGGCCACGGCGGACTGATTCAGCGCTGCGGTGTAGGTACTGACGAGCAGTCCGCGGAATGCGTTCTCCAGTCTCTTCTGCTGATCCTGACTCGCCTCGCGCCATGCCTTGCCCACCGCAAGCTGCGTCATCGTGCGGAAATCGAAATGCGGCAGTACTTTCTTTTCGGCCAGATCCTGCAGCGTGCGTTTGTCCTTGTTCTGCTTGATGACGGACAGCACTTCCTCAACATTGGTCTTTACCAACGCGTCCGGCGCTACCTCTGCCGCCTGCACGGCAAACGCCGCCGCCAGAACAAATACGCCCACTGCTTGTGCAACGGTCAACATGATTGGTCTCCTGTGTCCGAAGTCGCGGTCGTTATTCGCATCCCATCTGGCTGCCGATCACGGCACCTGTTCCAGCGCCGACCGCGGTCGCCGCCGTGCGCCCCGAGCCCCTTCCAACCTGCGCGCCGAGCAGTCCACCCGCGAGCCCGCCGATCACGGCCGCGCCATAGTTGGGCTGGGCACAGCCCACTTGCTGACTCGGGTGGCTCGCACAGCCCGCCAGAATGCCTAGGGTGATTGCAACGGTTAACGCCTTGCTGCGGGATATCATGGTGTCGTTCCTCTTTCCGGAAATGCCGGTGCCCGCATTGGCGCAACGACCATGCCAGTCCGGCTTTACCTCTGAAAATCATGGAGTTGTCCTGTTCTCCGACGCCTCTTGCCGAAGCGGAACTGTTGCCGCAGGACGACATGCGGCAATATCGGCCCGCCGAATGCCTATCGTTTCAAGCGGTTCGTCTGTCTCAGGACCCCGACACTTAGGATGCGCCGGGTTATCGGGTCGCGCCCGCTGCAGCGGGCGCAGGCAAAGTACGGCGTCTCTCAGGCGAGCCCGTCGATCGCGTGCGGGATTGCACGGGGCACGAGGTTGTTGCCGCCGAATGCCTGCACCGACTTGTCCTCGCTCTCTCTTAAGACAGATCTCGCGCAATCTTGAGCACGCCCGCGAGCGCGGCCAGCGCGGCGCTGCGGACCGCCCGGCGTGCACCCCCGATCAGCCCTGCGCGAGCTTCCGGTTCTTGTCGTCTATGGTTTTGATCAGCCCGTCGATTCCGGAGCGCGTAATCTCGGATGCGAACGAGCCGCGGTAGTTGGTCACCAGGCTCAGGTTTTCCACCACCACGTCGTAAACCTTCCAGTCGCCCGTGCCGAGTGCCATACGGTAGTCGATCGCGATGGATTGCCGCCCGGGCTCCTTCACCAACGTCCGCACCGTGACGTCATCCTGGCCTGGCTTCACCCCGACCGGTCTTACCTCAACGGTCTGGTTCGCGTTGGCGCTCTGGCTGAGCGCGGTGACGTAAGTGCTCACGAGCAGCGAGCGAAAGCCGTTTTCGAGCGCTTTCTTCTGCGACTCGCTCGCCTCGCGCCAGTGCCTGCCGACCGCGAGGCGGGTCATCGCCACGAAGTCGAAATGCGGCAGCACCTTCTTCTCGGCGAGATCGTGAAGCGTCTGCCGGTCCTTGTTCTGCTTGATGACGTTAAGCACTTCATTGACCGTCGTTCTCACCAGCGCGTCTGGCGCGGTCTGGGCCTGCGCTGCAAACGGCAGTAAAAGCAGGAGACATCCTGCAATACGTGCCATGGTTGTCATGAGCGTGTTCC
>DATBVX010000194.1:0-22340 GCA_036515135.1 Steroidobacteraceae bacterium | reverse complement strand
AGCTGCGTCCAGCCCAGGCGGACGCTCCGTTCCGCCCCGACTTCGAGGGCTTGCATACGATCGGCTTCAGTGAGCGGCGGTACCAGGCGTTCGACCAGATTCACCGCCTTGTCGATCAGCATTCCGGTGGGCTCGCCGGTGCCCGGATCCTTGAGGATTTCCCCACCCGAGGGGTTCGCCGAATCGCGATCGATCCCGGCGAGTTTGAGCGCGAGGCTGTTCACAATGACTGCGTGGCCGTCCGCGCGCCCCAGCAACACCGGATGATCGCTCACCACTGCATCGAGATCGGCGCGAGATGGAAACGCGGGTGGCGTCCAACGCGATTCGATCCAGCCGCGCCCGGTGATCCACTCACCCGGCTTCGTGCCGGCCGCTCGCTGCTTCAAGCGCAGCTGCAAGTCGACAACGCTGGTCGTGCCTTCGAGATCGAAGGCCAGCTCACGCAGACCGATGCCTTCGAGATGCGCGTGGGCATCGGTTAGACCCGGTACGACGGTGCGGCCCTTAAGATCGATGCCGGTCGCATTCGCTGGTGCCCGGCGACGAGCGTCGCCACTCGTGCCGACAAAGGTGATGCGGCCGTCTCTGGCAATCACTGCTTCGGCGCGTGGCTGGGCGTCGTTCGCCGTGTAGATGTTGCCGTTCACCAGAACCAGCGAGCCTGCACTGGCGAATGGCGTAACGACGTACGCGAGCATCAGCAGGAGTGGACGCCTCATGCGCGGTGAAATGCCTCAGCCGAGCGGATTAAATATCGTGCCGCCGCCGTCGACGACGAGCGTCTGACCCGTGATGAAGCGGCTCGCATCGCTGGCCAGAAATAGCGCGGCGCCCGCCACGTCGTCCGGCATGCCAAGACGCCCGAGACAATTGAGTTCCTCGATCTTCTTCCGTGCCTCGGGTCGATCCCACAGCGCACGTGCGAACTCCGTCTGGATCACTCCGGGAACAATGGCATTGACGCGCACACCTTTGCGACCCCATTCCACGGCCAGGTTGCGCGCGAGCTGAATTTCCGCCGCTTTCGACACGGCGTAGGCACCGACGAGCGCGGTGCCCATGAGCGCGCTCACCGACGACATCAGGATGAACGAGCCCGAGCCACGATCGGCCATTCCCGGCAGCACCAGATTGGCGAGCCACAGCGTTGAACTCACGTTGGTCGCGAGAATCTTGTTCCACGCGTCTTCTGAGATTGCGGCCAGCGGTCCGTAGTGAGGATTGACCGCACCATTTGCGACCAGCACGTCGATTCGGCCCCAGGCCTCGAGCGTACGCGCCACGAGGTTGCCGAGTTCCTCGCGGCGGCCGACATTGCAAGCGATCGCGATCGCCTCGTGGCCCTCGGCCTTGAGCGCGTCGCGGACCTCGTCGCAGGCGTCGAGCTTGCGGCTCGAGATCACGACCCGCGCACCGGCGCGCGCCATCTGTTCGGCGATGGCACGCCCAATACCGCGGCTGGAGCCGGTGACAAGCGCCACCTTGCCATCGAGTCGAAAAAGATCACTCCGTGTTGCGTCAGTGCGTGTCATCTGTCGTTCCCGCGCAGATGACGCGCACACTGACGCCGAAGCTCAGGTCTTCGAACTGCGGCCGCGCGCTTCCATCCCGGCGACGCAGCAAGCTTAACTGGCGGGTGGCGCCTCAGCAGCCGCCGGCGCCGGTGTCGCAGCCGGAGCAGGGGCCGCATTGGAATTCCACGTGTCGCGGATCAACTGCCAATCCCCATTTATTCGGTGATACACCGACAAGTACTTGCCGCTATCGACCGTTGTCCCGGATGCATCTGTCACGGAGAAGATTCCGCTGAGCCAACCCAGATCGCCCGAGACGCCAACGCCGGTCACCTCACCTTGATTAAAGGTGAGCCCGGCAGCCTTCGACATCTCGATGTCCGACGCAATGAATTCCCTGATCGCGGCACGACCCTCGACAGCTTGCGCACCAGGCGCCAGGAGGAGCGCGTCTTCCGCATACAGATTGGCGATGCCGTCGGCATCGCCCGCGTTATAGGCGCCAAACCAGGCCACAGGGTCGGCTTTCAGAGCGGCTTCGTCGGCGGCCGTGTCCGCCGGCTTGGGTGCGCATGCCGCCAGCGCGATAAGACCTGTTGCAAGGATTAGATAGCTCTTGAGCATGCTCATCGGTCTCCCCCGTTTGGTGTTTCTTATTCGGCCGCGGTGTCTGCGGTCACGGACGATGATAGTGCATTTCGCGCGCTCGGCGGGATTCGAACCCACGACCCCTGCCTTCGGAGGGCAGTACTCTATCCAGCTGAGCTACGAGCGCGACGAAATCGAAATGTACCAGTTTGCGGCGTCATGCACGTCATCCCAGCCGGTACATCCATGTACCGTCGCTCGAGGCGATCGGCGACATGTTTAGTGTCGCCCATCGCAGCACCGGTCTCGCCTGCCGGCGTCCAACCGCTCGAAATCAGTCACTTAGCATTGTGCGCGCGGAGGATTCGCCGCGGTACCACCGATGTCGATACGAGGCTCGACGAGGCGCGCCATAATCCGCGCCACAGAAGAACTTATTGAGGGGCGCCACGCCTTGCCCCGGACCCAGTCCGAGTCGATTTCCGCGCATTCGCGTCACCTGCAACTCCTGGCGACGTTCTGCTGCGCGCTGACCGTGATTCCTCTGCCTCCCGCCGCCGTCGCCGACCCGATCCAGGAAATGCTCGACGCGGATGCCCTCTCCGATACCGACAATCCGGTTGCGGCGAGGTACTTCGTCGAACAGGGCCGGGGCGTGCTCACGAAGGAAATGGAAGATCGCGCAGTGGAGCAGCTGCGTGCCAGCCTCAAGCGACAGACCAATGTGATGGGCCGGGTCATGCAGGGAATGTCCGGGATGATGTCAGGTCCTGCCATGCAGAAAATGCAGCAGCAGGCGAGCGAGATGATGAAACCCTCAAACGTCACCAAAATGGTGATCGGCGGAGTACTGGGGATACCCCCGCCAACGCCGGGGGTGACTCAACGCCAGGGCGAACTGGCGCAGCAGGAAATGAGGCAGGGCTTCGCGGACCCCTGGATCCGCGGTATCGAGGCGGCGAAAGCGCTGGAGGGGATTGGCGAAGTGCAGGCAGCCGGCCAGTTTTACGTGAATTGCATCCAGCTGGTGATGGCCGACTGGATGAAGGATGGCTGTCTCGACGCGATTCTCGGCATGGGGCCGCGTCGCGCCTACGTGCTGCTCGGCTGGCTCGCGGAAAATGCCGAACAGGCGTCGTTCATGCACAACATGGGCGGCGAGACGAATGCTAAACAGGAGATTGATCCAAGCAGCGTGCAACTGCGTGGCGCGGCGTTACGCGGTCTCGGAGCGTTGATCGGATCAGAAGGCATCAAAGGCGATGAACGCGAGCGAGCGCTGGCGACGATCCTGCGCTACGCGGATGGCAAGGAGAATGCGCCGTTCTATGCGGATGCGGCCACGGGCCTCGGTCGCGCCGGGGATCCCCGCGGGCTTGCCTCGGTCAAACGCCTGGCCAAGTACCGCAAGGATGAAGCGGTAAAGGATGCGGCGCGGATGGCGCTGGCAACCGCCTTCAAGGATGGGGGCGCGATCAAGTCTCTCCGTGACGAACTTGACAGCGACAATGCGGATCGCGCCATGCGCATGGCCACAGCGCTCCTCGGTGCCGGCGATGAAGAAACCTTTGAATGGGCGGTCGAAGTCGTCACCAAGCGCCGTGCGAGCGACAAGCAGGGCGTCGATCTGCGCCCGCGCGTCGTGCGCGAGCTCGCCGTGCTGCGCACGGATCGCGCGCGTCAGGCGCTGACACAGATTTCGAGCGATGGCGCCGGTAACGACTGGCTTCAGGCATGGACTTCAGTAGCGCTCCTGGAGCTCGGCGATGCCGACCAGTTGCCGGAGGTCAGCGCGGCCCTCGACAAGACCGACTGGACACTGGACCGTTCAGGCTTGCGCACTCTATGGAGCCGCATCAGCCCGATCCTGAACCTGGCCGCCGGCGTCCTGTTGACAGGTGGGGTCGACGTGCAGAAGACCATCCAGGTCGTCGGTGGAATGATCGCCGCGGAGCGCTCGCGCTTTCTGGCGAAGGCCACGGATCGCGAGCTGCTCAGCGTGCAGCTTCGCTGGCAGGCTGCCGACGCGCTGGCGCTCTCCAGCGATCCAGCGGCGGTGGGCGAACTGATGGCGCTGCTGGATGATCCGGAACTCGCAGTCAGGATGAGCGCGGCGCGCGCGCTTGCCGTGCACTCCGACCAACGGTCGCTGGACGGAATTGCCAAGGCTTTCGCGCTCGACTTCGGCGAGGAGAACGGAGTGTCCCGCGCACCGGAAGTCCGCGCCGCATTGCTGCGCTCGGCTCTGCTGCAGTTTCCAAACGATCCGCGCACACGTGCGCTGTGCGACACGGCACTCACGGATACGGATTCGGGCGTCCGTTTCATCGCCGCCGTGGCTCTCAAGCGCACCTGAAATAGTCCGCCGCGCAGAACGCAATCGAAGCCGGGGAGAATATCCAATGCGCCTCCTGATCTGTTGTGCCGTGATTCTGAATCTCTGTTTCACCTCTCTCGCTATTGCCGGCATGCAATACACGCAGGTCAACCGCAGCGGCGGTGAAGGCGGCAATACCACCAACGAGATCATGCTCGATGGCGCCAGGTTCAAGTCGGTCTACACGGAAAGCGACAGCCCGATGATGCGCGCCGGCTTCTACGTGCTCGCCACCGGGCCAAATGCGATCTACATGGTCAACCCGGCCACGCGCAAGTACGCGCGCTTCAACACCAAGGACATGCAGAAGATGCAGCAGGACGCCGAGCAGATGGGCGGTGGCGCGGACCAGATGGGGATGAAAGCCGAGGTCAAGGATTTCAAAGCGACGAAAGACATCGACGAGGCGGGACCGAGCATCGTCGGACTGCCGACGCGGCATTATCGATACACGATCAGCTACCAGGAAATTCGTCAGCCGCCGGGCGCTCCTATGGCAATGATCACGAACATCGCGGAGGTCAATGAATTCTGGACGTCAAAGGAATTGGGTGACCTGGCGACGCCTGAAGGGTGGACGGAACCCATCGCGAGTGCCGAGGACAGCTCGGGCGAACCAAATCCCCAGTTGCAGGAAGTGGAACGCCAGATGGCCGAGCACGGCTTTGTGCTCAAGCGTGTCGTCACGAGCAAGGCGGACCTGGGCGGGATGATGGGCGCAATGACCAGCATGATGTCGATGGGGGGAGGCGGCGGCAGCGACAAGAACTCGATGGAAGTCACCGCGCTCAACCGCAACGCGACCTTTGCCGCCGGCACATTCGATCTGCCGACGGGATTCACGGAAGTCGATCTGTTCAATCTCATGTCCGGCGGCGCGATGCCCGATCTCAAGTCCGTTCCGGGAAAGGACCCCGGTCAGGAGATGCCCGACTTGAGCAAGGAACCGCCACAATGACAGCGGCGCTCACGCGCTGCTCCACAGTTCTCGACTCCCCGTCGAATGGCTATACTGCGCGCCTTTCGGCCTGGCAGCGGTGATTCAGTGAGCAAACGGGACAGCCACTTCTTTAACTACTTCGGCCTGGTGATCGGCGTCCTGATTGTCGTTGCGATCCTGCTGATCGCCCTGGCCAAACTGGTCGGCGGCTCAAAGCAAGAGGAGCAGGTCAAGACCGACTCGCTCAATCTCGCGGCAGTTGATGAGCGCATGCGACCGTTCGCCCGCGTGGCCGTCGCGGGCCAGGACAACGCTGCGCTCGCGATCGTCGGGCAATCAGCCGGCGCAGCAGTCGCGACGGCTGCACCCGAGCCGCAGAGCGGGCAAGACGTATTCAATGCCGCGTGCACGGCCTGTCATGCACAAGGCATAGCCGGAGCGCCGCGCATGGGTGACAAGGCGGTGTGGGCACCGCGCATCGCACAGGGCAAGGACACTCTTTATAAGCACGCCATCGAAGGTTACCAAGGCGCGGCCGGCGTGATGCCGCCCAAGGGCGGCCGGGTTGACCTGTCGGACGATCTGATCCGCCTCGGCGTCGACTATATGATTGACGGCTCGCGTTGACGCGAAACGATTGACGGCTCGCGCTGACGCGAGACGGTCGATCGCTCGCATCGATCAGCGCCCGGCCGCGCCTGCCGCAGCTGTACCAGTACTTTCGAATCTTCTGAGCTGAATTGCCTCGCCCAGGTGATGCACTTCGATGGCCTCCGATCCGCTGAGATCCGCGATCGTGCGCGCGACCTTCAGCAGTCGATGATGTGCGCGCGCTGAAAGTCCCAACTGCCGCATCGCCTGTTCGAGCATCGCCCTCGACGATCGATCGAGCGCGCACACCGCTTTGAGCTGGCGATTCGTCATCGCCGAGTTGGCGCAATCGTTGCGGCTCACCTGAATCGCGCGTGCACTTGCCACACGAGCTGCGACCGCAGCACTGCTTTCCGCCCGCTCGTCTTCGCCCAGAAGCTGTCGCGCCTCGAGACGCGAAACTTCCACGTGCAGATCGATGCGATCGAGCAGCGGCCCCGAAATGCGCGCGCGATAGCTTAAGACCTGCGTCGCGGAGCAGTGGCAACGCCCGTTGAGATCGCCCAGGTAGCCGCAGGGACAAGGATTCATCGCCGCGACGAGTTGAAACCGCGCGGGGAACTCGGCTTGTCGCGCCGCACGTGAAATCGTGATGGTTCCGGTCTCCATCGGCTCGCGCAGAACTTCGAGCACGCGGCGATCGAATTCCGGCAGCTCGTCCAGAAACAGCACGCCGTTGTGCGCGAGCGAGATTTCGCCGGGTCGCGGGTGCGATCCACCGCCGACCAGCGCGACACCCGACGCCGTGTGATGCGGCGCGCGAAACGGTCGCTGCCCCCACTCGCTCGGTCTGGCGCGCTGCGCGCTGATCGACGCAACGGTTGCCGTCTCCAGCGCCTCACTCTCCGTCATCGGCGGCAGGATTCCCGGAAGACGATGCGCGAGCATGCTCTTGCCCGTGCCCGGCGGGCCGGTGAACAACAAACTGTGTGCACCGGCGGCCGCGATCTCGAGTGCGCGCTTCGCGTGCGCTTGTCCGCGCACGTCGGCCAGGTCAGCGTAGTTCGATCGAGTCGATTTCACCCCCGTCGCGCGGATGAACTCGAAGGGCGTCGTGCCAATCGCGTGCGCGCAGACTTCGAGCAGGTGATTCGCGGTCGCAATCTCTGCCTTCTGCACCAGCGCGGCCTCTTCGAGGTCCGGACGCGGCAGAACGACGCGATGCCCGGCCTTCACGGCGTGGCAGACCGCAGGCAGCATGCCGTGGACCGAACGCAGTTCGCCGCCCAGGGAAAGCTCGCCGTAGAACTCGCAACCCGCGAGTGCGGTCGGCGGAATTTGCCCGGATGCGATGAGAATTCCCAGCGCAATCGGCAGATCGAAGCGGCCGCCTTCTTTGGGCAGTTCCGCAGGCGCGAGATTGACGGTGATGCGCCCGGCCGGAAATTCGAAGTTGGCGGTGGCCAGTGCCGAGCGAACGCGGTCTTTGCTCTCCTTCACGACCGCTTCGGGCAGGCCCACGATCGAAAACAGGGGCAAGCCGGCGCCCAGAAATACTTCGACGCACACCTGCGGCGCCTCCATGCCGAACTGGGCACGGCTCAACACCGTGGCAAGCACGCTTAAGCCCTCCGTGGCGGTTGACGCGGGTCAGCGCTTGAGGCTTTTCTTTTCGAGCTCGGTCTCGAGCTCTTGAACGCGCTTCTCCAGCGCCTCGATCATCTCGCGGGTGCGTTTGAGCACTCCAACCTGCACGTCGAAGTCGGTGCGCGTCACCAGGTCGAGCCGCGCGAGCCCCGACTGGAGAACCGACCTGAAGTTCTGTTCCAGGTCGCGGCCGAGCGCCGAGACGCTTTCCGGGACGGCAGCCGCCAGCCGGCGCGCCAGGTCATCGATGACTTTGGGATCCATGGGGCATCTCTTATAGATATGTCGGGCTGAAGCATCGAAGCAGCGCGCGAGTGCGTCAAGCGCACGCTCCCGATCAATGCATGCAGATACGCCTCGCGCGCCAAAACAGTGCGGCGGTGTCGACCGCAGTCCTCACAACGCTCTAACTCACTGATTCCGGGCCTCGCCGGCCATGGCACGGAAGCTGCATTTTCGGTTGCGCGCAGGCTGTTTGACCCGGGACCCAAGCCATGAAGCTCGTGGCGGCGATCATCAAGCCGTTCAAGCTCGACGAGGTACGCCGCGCAGTCGCCGATCTGGGCCTCCAGGGACTGACGGTGACGGACGTACTCGGGTACGGGCAACAGGTCCAGCGTGAGCACTACCGCAGCGCCGAGTACGCGTTCGACTTTGCGCCGAGAACCAAGATCGAGCTGGCGGTGGACGACTCAATCGTCGAGCCCGTGGTGGAAGCGATCGGCAATGTCGCGCGCACCGGGCAAGGCGGGGATGGAAAGATCTTCGTGCTCGATCTCGCCGAGGTGATCCGTATCCGCACCGGTGAGATGGGCCGAGCCGCAATTTGATCAAGAGCGACTTATAGCTGAGGAGCAACCGTGCACAACGAATCCGCAGAATCCACAGTCAACAGGTCTCCCATCGGGCGCTGGCTCGCGATGCCGCAACTGCTGGCACTCGCCATGCTGCTCGCTCCCGCGCTAGGGATTGCGCAGGATGCCGCGCCGCCGGTCCCCGACAAGGGTGATACGGCATGGATGCTCACCTCCACCGCGTTCGTGCTGCTCATGTCGGTGCCGGCGCTGGCGTTGTTCTACGGCGGCATGGTGCGAGCGAAGAACATGCTGTCGGTGCTGATGCAGGTGTTCGTCGGGTTCTCGCTGATCATCGTTCTGTGGTGCGTTTACGGTTACTCCCTGGCATTCACGACCGGCAACGATTTCATCGGGAGCATCGCGACCCGGCTGTTCCTCGACGGAACGTTCGATTCCTCGGCGGGGACGTTTGCGCTCGGGGCAACGTTCAGCAAAGGCACGCCCATGTATGAACTGGTTTTCGTCGCATTTCAGGCGACGTTCGCGGCGATCACGTGTTGCCTGATCCTGGGGTCGCTGGTGGAGCGCATCAAGTTTTCGTCCGCGCTCGTGTTCCTGGTCATCTGGTTCACATTCGCCTATTGCCCGGTCGCGCACATGGTGTGGTTCTGGGCCGGTCCGGACGCTTACTCCTCGGCTGAGGTGGCCGCGGAAGCAACCGCGACGGCCGGTCTCATCTGGCAATGGGGCGCGCTCGACTTCGCCGGCGGTACGGTGGTGCACATCAATGCCGGTGTGGCGGGTCTCGTCGGGTCCTACTTCCTGGGCAAGCGCGTGGGCTTCGGCCGGGAGCCGATGCCGCCGCACAACCTGACCATGACCATGATCGGTGCCGCGCTGCTGTGGTTCGGCTGGTTCGGCTTCAATGCGGGCTCGGCTCTCGAGGCCAACGCATTCGCCGCGCTCGCGTTCATCAACACGTTCCTGGCCACGGCCTGCGCGGTCGTGTCGTGGACCTTCGTCGAGTGGCTGCTGAAGGGTAAGCCCTCGATGCTCGGCGCTGCATCGGGCGCCGTGGCGGGTTTGGTCGCGATCACGCCGGCCGCGGGCAACGTGGGTATCCCAGGCGCATTCGTCATCGGTCTTGCTGCCGGGGTCGTATGCCTCTGGGGCGTCACGGGACTCAAGAAGCTGCTCAAGGCTGACGACTCGCTGGACGTCTTCGGGGTCCATGCCATCGGCGGTACTCTCGGTGCGTTGCTGACGGGCGTATTCAATTCGCCCGCGTTGGGCGGCCCCGGACTGGTGACCGATTGGGTGACCGTCGCCATGGGCTACCCCGGCATCGGCGCACAGCTCCTGATCCAGGCGAAGGCGGTCGGACTGGTGGCGGTATGGTCGGCCGTGGTGGCCTTTATCGCCTTCGGACTCGTCAAGCTCGTGGTCGGGCTCAGGGTCGCGGAAGAGGTCGAGCGCGAAGGGCTCGACATCACCGAGCACGGCGAGCGAGCGTATACCTGAGGCGCGGCGCGCCAGCC
This sequence comes from Steroidobacteraceae bacterium, assembly GCA_036515135.1. Classification (GTDB taxonomy): domain Bacteria; phylum Pseudomonadota; class Gammaproteobacteria; order Steroidobacterales; family Steroidobacteraceae; genus DATBVX01. Next base: position 12,345 of record DATBVX010000194.1, on the reverse strand, counting down.
GTATCAAGCTGACTTTCCTGGAGAATTTCGCGGAATTCGGTCTGCGCTTCCCGAGGCACCCCACCGGTGCCTCGGGGGCATTCTGTTAAACTGCCTGACGCCCGGGCCCGGAGGCCCAACTGCATGAAATTCGTGACAGCCATCATCAAGCCTTTCAAGCTCGACGACGTGCGGCAAAGCCTCGCAGAAATCGGCATTCAGGGGATCACTGTGACCGAGGTCAAGGGTTTCGGGCGGCAGAAAGGCCACACTGAGCTCTACCGGGGGGCCGAGTACGTCGTTGATTTCCTGCCGAAGGTGAAACTTGAGCTGGCCGTGCCTGACGATCGGGTCGACCAGGTGCTGGAAGCGATCACTTCCGTGGCACGCACCGGCAAGATCGGCGACGGCAAGATTTTCGTGATGGATCTTGGCCACGCGGTACGGATCCGGACCGGCGAAACGGACGCCAACGCGCTGTAGAACTCTGCGGTGCGCGCCGGGCGGTTGGAGGAGACCTATGTTGATGCGAATCGTTGCGGTGCTGGGGTTGATGGCGGTGTCGGTCGCTGCCCCCGCCGACGTCTACAAGTGGGTTGATTCGCAGGGCCGCGTGTATTACAGCGACCGCCCCGACGTCGACAACGCCGAACGTCTGGCCGTGGCTACGCGGCGGACCAATCCGGAGCAGGTCGCGCAGCGCAATGAGGCCGCCCGCGAGCAGCGCCAGGTAACCGACACGCAATCGTCGCAACAACGACGCGACCAGACTTCCGCGCAGGCCGTGCGCAACGACGTGTCGAAGACGCGCGAAGAACAGTGCAAGGCAGCGAAAGAGCAGTACCGCGTGGCGATCGAATCGCAGAAGCTCTACCGGATCGGCAAAGACGGCGAGCGCTACTACCTGACGTCCGTCGAGATCGACGAAGCACGGTTGAATACCCGCAGAGCCATGGACCAGGTCTGCGGAACGACGAATTGACGCCCGCCGCGATCTTTCCTTAGCCGCCCGTCCTGATACAGTGGCGGCCGCCCGCGCGCCATTTCCCGGCGCGGCGCACATCTGAGGACCATTGCATGCGCGCAGGCTTTGTCGGGCTCGGCGCCATGGGCCAGCACATGGCCCGCAACCTTCACCAGCACGGCCTTCTCGCCGCCGTCTGGAACCGAACGCCTGCCAAAGCGCAGGCGTTGGCGACCGAGACCGGTTGTTTCTTTGCATCACGGTTGGACGCGCTGGCGTCGCGTTGCGATGCCGTCGTCATCTGCGTTTCCGCCGATCGCGACGTCCTGGAGATCGTCGAATGCCTCGCGGGTCTGCTACCGGCCCGGGCTTTGGTGATCGATTGCTCGACGGTCAGTGCCGGGACCGCACGGAAGGCTGCCGAGCTGCTTAAATCAAGGGACAGCGACTTTCTCGATTGCCCGGTGAGCGGCGGTGTCGAGGGGGCGCGCGACGGGACGCTCGCGATCATGTGCGGCGGTGAAGTCGCAGCTTTCGAACGCGCGCAGCCGTTGCTCAAGGCGATGGGCCGAACGGTGACTCACTTCGGGCCGAGCGGTTGCGGGCAGGCCGCGAAAGCGACCAACCAGATCATGTGCGCCGGGATCATTCAGGCCGTCGCCGAGGCGATGGCATTTGCGCGCGCCGAAGGACTGCCACTCGACAAGCTCATCGATACGCTCGGCAAGGGCGCCGGGTCGAGCTGGTACTTCGTCAATCGCGCACCCAACATGCTGCGGGGCACGTTTCCGGCCGGGTTCCGCGTGAAGCTGCACCAGAAGGACCTCAACATCTGCCGCGACATGGCGGCACGACACGGTGTCCAGCTCCCGGTGATCGAGATGACGCTGGTCCACTATCGGCGTCTCATCGAGCAGGGGTATGGCGATGAGGACATTTCAAGCCTGTTTCGGCTCAAGTCCGCCCTGTTCGAGAACGCGCGCTCCCGGTCCGGTTCCGCCTCGCGCTGAATCATGAGCAGCCAGTTGAGCGACACGGCTCCTGCGCAACCGCCGGCGTTCTATCTGCCGGATTTCTGTGCGACCCCGACCGTGCTCGCGGTCGTGCTCATCTCGGAGCTGGTGGCAATTGTCTTGACGCTCGCGCGCCAGGAGCTCCAGCACGGTTTCTGGATCGACCTCGCGCGCACTTCGCTGTTTCTGCTCTGGATCGGACTGAGCAGTGCGACAGCGCTGTGTTATTCACGCCCTCATCTCGCTCGCCTGAGTGTCGCCCGGTCCTCGGCGATTTCGCTTGCCCTTCCCGTCGCGGTGACGCTGCTGATCTCGGAAGTCACCTACTGGCTCGGGAAGAGCTGGTTTGGCGGCCTCGAGACGGGCGTTGCCAGCCTCTTTCCCGCCGATCACGCCAGCTTCCTGCTGCGGAACCTCTTCATCGCCTTCATCGTCAGCGCGCTCACGTTGCGCTATTTCTTCGTCGCCCACGAATGGCGGCGCAACGTGGAGATGAAAGCCCGGCTGCGGATCGATGCCCTGCAGGCACGGATCCGCCCGCACTTTCTCTTCAACAGCATGAATACGATCGCGGCGCTGACGCGCTCGAATCCGGGTCAGGCGGAGGAGGCCGTGGAGGATCTGGCCGACCTCTTCCGGGCCAGTCTCAAGGAAACCCGCGGTCGTATCCCGCTCAAGGAGGAGCTCGAAGTGGCGCGCATCTATCAGCGCATCGAGCAGCTCAGGCTCGGAAATCGCCTCAAGGTGAGTTGGCAGATCGATGCGCTGCCGATGCGCACCCTGGTTCCGAGCCTGGTGGTCCAACCGCTGCTCGAGAACGCGATCTATCACGGCATCGAACCGCTGCCGGAAGGAGGCACCGTGGTCGTGAGCGGGGAGCGCAAGGACGACCTGATCGAACTCAGGGTCTCGAATCCGATTCGCACCCTTCAGGGCGGCACGATTCATTCTGGCAATCGCATCGCTCTCGACAACATCCGCGAGCGCCTTGAACTGGCCTATCCGGGCCGTGCGCGCGTGGATGTGGTCAGCAATTCGACTGAATATGTCGTGACGCTCACGTTCCCGCTGGTTGAGCCGGTCGCGGACGCTCTCGAATGAAGATCCTCATCGTCGACGACGAGCCGCCAGCCCGCGATCGCCTCAAGCGGTTGGTCGAAGAGCTGGAGGGCTGTGAATGTGCCGGTGAGGCGGGCAACGGAACAGAGGCGGTCACAATGGCCGGACGTCTGGCGCCGGACGTGGTGCTGATGGACATCCGCATGCCGGGGATGGACGGCGTGGAAGCCGCGCGCCACTTAAGCCGCCTCGATGAGCCGCCGGCCGTCATCTTCGTGACGGCCTACGACGAGTATGCCTTGCAAGCGTTCGAAACCCAGGCGGTGGGCTATCTCCTGAAACCCGTCCGCCGGGAGAAACTCGCCGACACCTTGCAGCGGGCCGCGCGTCTGACCAAGCCCCAGCTGGCCATGCTCGCCCGGGAAGTCGCCCCGAAGCAGCGGCGGACTCATCTATCGGTTCGCATGCGTGGCGAGCTGCGGTTGATTCCCGTCGAAGAGGTGCTGTTCTTCCTCGCCGACCAGAAGTACGTCACCGTACGCCATCTCGGCGGCGAAGAGCTGATCGAGGAATCGCTGCGTGCGCTGGAGGAGGAATTCGCGCCGGATTTTGTCCGCATCCACCGCAACGCGCTGGTCGCGGCGCGCCATATCGCCTCGATCGATCGCTCCGGCGAGGGGCAGTATGCCGTGCGGATGCGGGGCCACGCCGACGAACTTCCGGTGAGTCGCCGGCTTGCGACAGATGTGTTGCGTCGATTTCGCGGCTGACAATCACACCTGCGGAGCGGCATACTAGCGCTGCATCAAGTCCCTTCTGATCAGCCGCTCGAGATGGATCAACTGCCCGCTTCCTCTCCGGGCGAGCCTTCGGGGCCCGCCGCCGGCGACCGCCGTCACGCCGAACGCCGCATCGAAGATCGCAGCAAAATCGAGCGTATCTCGGTTCGCGGCCTCCTTGCCGTACTCCTTGCGGTCATTGCGCTGCTGTTCTCGGCGTTCGCATTGTGGCAACAGGCAGTGCTCAGAAGCGGTCTGGCGCAGGTCCGCGCCGAGCAGAGCACGCAAACCGAGTTGTCCGCGCGCCTGCGCGATGAACTCGTCAAGCTGAACGAGCACTCTCAGTCCAATTCCAGGCACATCGACGAACTGGGCAATCTGGCGCCGCGAATTGCGGAACTCAGGGACGCCCTGGAAGCCATGCGAGAGCGTGCCGACTTCGCGGAGCGCTCCTGGGTCAAGGCGGAAGCGCGCCATCTGATCGAGATCGCCAATCGGAGGCTCTCGCTCGAGCGCGATGTGCCATCGGCGCTGATCGCACTTGAGATTGCCGATGAGCGCCTGCAATCGCTACGCGATCCGGCATTGAACGGCGTCCGCCGCGCGCTCGCGCAGGAGATCCAGAGCCTCAAGGCCACTTCGCTGCCCGACATCGCCGGCATCAGTGCACGGCTCGCGAGCGCCGAAGAACTCGTGGCACGCTTGCCCCTGCTCGGTGCGATCGCCGCGCACTACCAGCCGGATGAACCGGTCTCCGCTTCCACGCCGGGCTTCGCACGCGCGTGGTACATCCTCAGAAACTCGTTTTTCGGCATGGTCAGGGTTCGCCGGGTCAGTGCCGACACGCTTGAACTGGTGTCACTCGAAGAACAGGGTGTGCGCCGGCATCATCTGCAGCTGCTGCTGTTTTCCGCACGCCTCGCGGCGCTGCGCGCGGACGAGGCCGAGTATCGCGCGAGCTTGAGCGGTGCACGCAGCTGGCTCGAGAAGATGTTCGATAGCCGTGACCCGGGCGTCACGAGCCTTCAGCAGGAACTCCGCGCGCTCGAGCAGCTTTCCATCGCCACTCCTCTGCCCGATGTCTCGCAGTCGCTGAAGCTACTCGACAAGGTTGCTCCACGCAGTGCGGGTGGCGCGTGAAGCGCAGCATCTACCTGATCCTGGCGCTCCTCGTCGGCGCTCTCATCGCTTCTGCGCTGCGCGTGGACGCGGGATACGTGGCGATCAGTTTTTTGGGTGTGCTCATCGAGATGTCGGTGGTCACGCTGGTCCTCCTGATGCTCGCGGCCTATTTCTCGTTGTGGCTGCTGATCCGCTTGATCCGCGCGCGCAAGCTCCGTCGGGAAGCACAGGCGCAACGACGCCAACAGCGGGCACGTGCCGACCTCACGCGAGGTTTGCTCGAGATGGCTGAGGGTAACTGGCCCACGGCGGAGATCACGTTGACACGCAGCGTGCGTGACAACGCGCAGCCGGCGGTGAACTATCTGCTCGCGGCCCGCGCCGCCGATCTGCAGGGCGCGCATGAACGCCGAACGGGGTGGCTGCGCATGGCGCGCGAGGCGGCTCCGGAAGAAGTCGCGCCGGTGCTGGTCATGCAGGCCGAATTCCAGCTCAAGCACAAGCAGCTCGATGCGGCGCGCGAAACGCTGCAGCAGCTCGACTCCTCGGGGCACCAGAACCCCCGTGGCCTGTTGCTGCTGGCGCGGCTCTATCGTCAGCTCGGCCAGCTCGACAAGCTGCGTGCGCTCGAGTCGAAGCTGCGTGGCGCACGCCGGATTCCCGCGGCTGCGGTCGACGAGCTGATGGATCAGGCCTACCTTGAGATGCTGAAGGCGGCCGCGGACAGCGGCGATCTGGACGCGCTCGAGCGCGTATGGAACCACGCGTCCAAGCCGGCGACGCGTCGTCCGGAGATCGTGCTGGCGTACGCCCGCGGCGCGATGAAGTGTCGCAACCACAAGAGTGCCGAGGAGATCCTGCGCAAGTTTCTCGACGATGAGTGGAACGATGCGCTGGCGGCCGCGTACGGGGAACTCGAGCTTCCCGATCCACTCGAGCCATTGGCCGTCTCTGAAAAATGGCTTCGAGCCAGGCGCGAAGATCCGATCCTGCTCGTGACCTGCGCGCGCCTGTCGATGCGTGCCGAGCTCTACGGCAAGGCGCGCAGCTACCTCGAAACGAGCTTAGGGCTCCGCCGGCACCCCGAGACGTACCAGATCCTCGGCAACCTTCTCGATCAGCTCGGCGAAAAAGATCGGGCTGCTCAGGTTCTGCACGAAGGGCTTGCGTTCGCCATCGGCCGCAAGGCGGACCTCCCGAAGATCAAGCTGCGACGATTCCAGCCGCGCGCGGACAGCGGCGGTTGGCGCCCGTAGCCCGCTCTATTTCTTCCCGCGCATCTTGGCGAGCGCATCGGGCGCATATTCGAATGAATCGAAGTGCAGCCGCTCGGGCTCGAGACCCTGGGAGGCGCCGTGGCGCCGGATTGCATCGATGAGTGCCGGCGGGCCGCTGGCATACACATCGATGCCTCGCAGGTCCGGATAGTCGGCGAATGCGGCCTCATGCACCGGGCCACGGCGGCCCGGCCACGGGTCAGCCGGCGGCAGATCCGACAGCACGGGCGTATAGCTGAAGTTCGGGTGCCGCGCCGCCCACTCGCTCGCGAGCCCGTGCTGGTACAGGTCAGGGGCCGTTCTCGCACCCCAATATAAGTGCAGCTCGCGCCGTAACCCCATTTCGAACACGTGACGCAGGATCGACTTGAGCGGCGCAAACCCGGTGCCGCCTCCGATTAAGATTGCCGGCACCGTGGAATCATGCCGGTAGCCGAACTGGCCCAGTGGCCCCTCGATCCTGAGCAGAGATTTCTCCCTGAGCTCGCCGAAGACGAGCTGCGAGAACTCACCACCCGGTGCGCGCCGCACGTGCAGCTCGAGTAAGGCGCTGTCGTGCGGCGGACTCGCGATGGAAAAACTGCGCCGGCGCTCGCCCGGCAGCATGACGTCGAGATATTGCCCCGCAATGAAATGGAACGTCTCGATCGCCGGCAACTGCAGGAAAAGCGCCATCACGTCCGGGGCCAGCAACTCTTTGCGCGCGATGCGACACGGGAGATCCTTGATCTCGACGTCGTCGGCCAGCCGGATCTCGCGGATCTGAACGCGGACGTTGCTCGCCGGGCGTGCCTCGCACAGCAATGCGAAGCCTTGCTGCTCTTCTTCCGGGGTGATCCCCGCGGGGCTTCCGAACGGGTACGTAATGCTGCCATTCACCACTCGCGCACGGCACGAGGAACAGCTGCCGCCTTTGCAGCTGTGTGGCAGGTTGATGCCGAGATGCAGTGCGGCGTCGAGGATCGATTCGTCCGAACGCACGCTGAAGGTGCGCCCCTCGGGAAGCAGTGTGACGTGGTACAGATCTTTAGAAGCGTCACTCACTCGGGCGCAACTGGGGACTCAGTGCGGCCGGCTGCGCTTGCTGTCGAGCCATTCGCAGATCGGCTCCCACTGTTGCCATTCGGGCCACGCCAGGTACTCGGGCAACTCGAACACGCTCAAGCCCCGCGTGAAGGCGCGCACATAGTTCTGCGCGTCGCGGAGCGACGCCAGATAGGGCACGCCGAGCTTCCGCAGATACTGCTCCAGCTGCTCGAAGATGAGCGTGTTCTCGCGCACGCGATTGGCCACGACGGCGATCCGCGCCTGATGCCGGGCGATCCGGCCGTTGGCCGAGAGCTCCTCCATGAACTTCGAGCAGGCGAAGATATCGATGGTCGACGGCAGGACCGGAACGAGGATGGTCTCGGCGCGGCGCACGATGTCGGTCAACTCGCTGCCGTGCACGCGCGCGGGTGAGTCGATGACGAGGATTTCCGTGTCGCGCGGCACGGAGCGCAGGCCGTCGCGCCACGCAGGAATGCCCACGATCGACGGCACATCGGCGCGTCGCACGCCGAGCCAGTCGAGGCTCGTGCTGTGTGGGTCGAAATCGGCGAGCGTGACGCGCTCACCCTCACGCGCAAAGTATGCGGCGATGTTCGTGGCAAGCGTGCTCTTGCCGCAGCCGCCCTTCGAATTCATCACCATGATGTGTCGCATGGGGACTCCTGGTGACAGGCTCCTGGCTGGTTGTCGAGCGCTTTAAAGGTACTCAGCGCACGCTCGAATGTCGAATGCCGCCGACCCATCAGGTATCCTCGCTGCATGCGGATCGAGTTCGTGAAGATGCATGGAACCGGCAACGACTTCATGGTCTTCGACGCCCCGCGCGGCGGCCCGCTCCCCGACCCCGGAACCTGGCGCAAGCTCTCGAACCGGCACACCGGCATCGGCTTCGACCAGGCTTTGGTGCTCGAGCCCGCTCGCCGGCCGGGAACGCGGGTCTTCTACCGCATTTTCAATGCCGACGGGCTCGAGGTCGAACAGTGCGGCAACGGCGCGCGCTGCATCGCGGCACTGATCGCCCGGCGCGCCGGAACCGGCGCCGGTGAGATCGTGATGGACAGTCCCGGCGGGCTGGTCAGGGCGCAGATCAGGGACGACGGCCTGGTCTCGGTGGACATGGGCGTCCCCAACTTCGATCCGCGCTCGCTGCCGTTTGAGGCTAGCGGTGAGTCCTATATCTATCCGCTTAAGGTCGGCGACACCGAGATCGAGATCGGCGCCGTATCGATTGGCAATCCCCATGCCGTCATTCGCGTGGCATCGGTGGACGCGGCACCCGTGGACAGGCTGGGGCCCGCCGTAGAGAATCACCCGCGATTTCCCAAGCGCACCAACGTCGAGTTCATGCAGGTCGTCAATCCCGAGCACATTCGACTGAGGGTTCACGAACGGGGAACGGGGGAAACGCTGGCGTGCGGCACTGGTTCCTGCGCCGCGGTGGCGGTTGGCCGCCGGCATGGCGTCCTGGAGAGGGAGGTTACTGTCGACGTGCGCGGGGGCCGCCTGATCGTCACGTGGCCGGGTGTCGGGGAGCACATCTGGCTGACCGGGCCCACGGAAACGGCTTTCGAGGGCCGGGTCGAGATCTGACTCAAGAGAATCAAACGATTGATCGAACCAGCAAGGGGCGAACAATGACAACGCAGCAGGCGCGGGGAGTGAAGACGGAAGGGCTGACGGATGATGCCGTGGTCGAATTTCTGCAGACCTATCCCGACTTCTTCGAGCGCCACTCGACGCTGCTCACGCGGCTCAGGCTTCCGCACCTGCGCAACACCGGTCAGACCGTGTCGCTGGTCGAGCGACAGGTGGACGTGCTGCGCGAGCGCAACCAGGCCCTCGAGCGCAAGCTCAAGGAGCTGATCGACGTCGCGCGCGCGAACGAGTTGCTGACCGAGAAGATCCACCGCTTTGCGCGTCGCCTGATCCGCGCCAACACACTCCCCGACACAGTGGCCGCGATCGAAGCGTCGTTGCGCGAGGACTTCGAGGTCACGCATACGGTGCTGGTGTTGTTCAAGCCGGAGGCCGCGGAACTCAAGCCTCTAGAGGGGCCATTTCTGCGATTGGTGCCGCGCGAAACGGCCGACCTCAGGATGTTTGAGACATTTCTCAGCGCCGCCAAGCCCCGCTGTGGGCAGGTGCGCGACGCGCAACGCGATTACCTCTTCGGCTCGGGCAACATCGAGATCGGATCCGTGGCGCTCGCACCGATCGGCCAGAACGCCGCATTGGGCTTTCTCGCCATCGGCAGCAGTGACTCGGATCGGTTTCTCCCCACGATGAGCACCGACTTCCTGGCGCGCGTCGGCGATCACCTGCGCGAGGCCATCGCACGTTTCGGATGAACGCCGAGGCGTTCGCGCTCACCGAGCGGTTCTTCCGCCACCTGCGCACGGAGCGCCGGCTTTCGAAGCTCACCTCCTCGAGCTACCAGCGCGATCTCGAGGCGCTGCGTAAGTTCTGCGACGCGCAGAAACTCGGCGCGTGGAACGCGCTCGACAGCCAGCACGTGCGCGTCTTCGCCGCACGCCAGCATTCGCGCGGTCTGTCTCCGCGAAGCATTCAGCGGCAACTCTCCGCCATCCGCACGTTCTTTGGATTTCTCATCCGTGAGGGCGCAGCCCGCGTCAATCCCGCCCTCGACGTCCGCGCACCGAAGGTGGCCAAGCACTTGCCGCACACGCTGGATGCGGACCAGATGCAACGTCTGCTCGAGTTTCGCACCGACGATGGCTTGAGCGTGCGCGACAAGGCGATGCTGGAACTCCTGTATTCGTCCGGGCTGCGACTACAGGAGCTGGTGACGCTCGATCGCGGCGATCTTGATCTCGCGGATCGCACCGTGCGCGTCACCGGGAAAGGCAACAAAGTGCGCATCCTTCCCGTCGGGCGCCCGGCACTCGAGGCGCTCAAGGTCTGGCTAAGGGAGCGTGGTGCGCTCGCCAGTGCCGACGAAACCGCGCTGTTCGTGGGCCGCAACGGCGAGCGATTGGGAGTGCGCGCGGTGCAGCTGCGAGTCGACCACTGGGCGCGGCGCTCGGGGCTCGGCGTCAAGGTGCATCCGCATCTGTTCCGGCATTCCTTTGCCACGCATCTCCTTGAATCGAGCGGTGATTTACGCGGCGTGCAGGAACTTCTCGGACACACGAATATCAGTACGACGCAAGTCTATACGCACCTTGATTTCCAGCACCTGGCCCGTATATACGACGCCTCGCACCCGCGCGCCAAACGCAAACGTTGAAGGACTTGAGGGGTCAGGTCTTGCAATCACGCAGGCTCTGCGTGATTGCAAGACCTGACCCCTAGGAGATTCGATGTCCGAAGCACTGAATTTCCATGGCACTACCATTCTCGCCGTGCGCCGCGATGGCGTCATCGCCATGGGCGGTGATGGGCAGGTGACGGTGGGCAATACCGTCATGAAGGGCAACGCGCGCAAGGTGCGCCGGCTGTACAACGGCAAGGTGCTCGCAGGATTCGCGGGCGGCACCGCCGATGCGTTCACGCTGTTCGAGCGCTTCGAGGGCAAGCTGGAAAAGTTCGGGAATCTCACGCGCGCGGCGATCGAGCTCGCCAAGGACTGGCGCACCGACCGGTTCCTCCGGCGCCTCGAGGCGTTGCTGTGCGTTGCCGACAGTTCGAGCTCATTCATCATTTCTGGCAATGGCGACGTTATCGAGCCCGAGCACCAGCTGATGGCGGTCGGATCCGGCGGACCCTACGCGCACGCCGCTGCCCGCGCCTTGCTTGAGCATTCCTCTCTCGACGCGCGCTCGATCGTCGAGAAGGCGCTCAACATCGCCGCGGATATCTGCATCTACACCAATCGCAACATCGTGATCGAAGAACTCGCCGCCGGCAACACTGCCGGCTGATGTCAACGCTGCTCACTGCCAACTGCCAACTGTCAGCTGTCAACTGCCAACCGCCAACCGTCAGCTGCCAACTGTCAACTGCCAACTCTGAATGACCATCATGCCCAGCCTGAAACCCCGCGAAATCGTCCTGGAACTCGACAAGCACATCGTTGGCCAGTCCGCCGCCAAGCGCGCAGTGGCGGTCGCGTTGCGCAATCGTTGGCGCCGCCTGCAGGTGGCCGAGCCGCTGCGTCAGGAGATCACGCCCAAGAACATCCTGATGATCGGCCCCACCGGCGTCGGCAAGACCGAGATCGCGCGCCGGCTGGCGAAGCTCACGAGTTCCCCGTTCGTAAAGGTCGAAGCGACCAAGTTCACCGAGGTGGGCTACGTCGGGCGCGACGTCGATTCGATCGTCAAGGATCTGATCGACGTGGCCGTTAAGATGACGCGCGAGCAGGAAGTCGAAAAGGTCCGCGCCCGGGCGCAGGACGCCGCCGAGGAACGCGTGCTCGACATCATGTTGCCCAAGGCGCGCACCATGGGTTTCTCGACCGATGAGCCACCGGTGCTGCGCGACGCCGAGACGCGGCAGAAATTCCGCAAGATGCTGCGCGAAGGCGAGCTGGACCAGCGCGAGATCGAGGTCGAATTGCGCGCCCTGCCGGTCGGCGTCGAGATCATGGCGCCGCCGGGAATGGAAGAGATGACGCAGCAACTGCAGTCAATGTTCCAGAACATCGGCGGCGGCCGCACGCGCACGCGCAAGGTGAAGATCAAGGAAGCGCTCAAGCTGCTCACGGACGAGGAAGCGGCCAAGATGATCAACGAGGAAGAGCTCAAGACCCAGGCGCTCAACACTGCCGAGCAAAACGGCATCGTGTTCATCGACGAGATCGACAAGCTCGCGCGCCGGCAGGAAACGATCGGCGCCGACGTGTCACGCGAGGGCGTGCAGCGCGACCTGCTGCCGCTGATCGAGGGCTGCACCGTCAACACCAAGTACGGCATGGTGAAGACCGATCACATCCTCTTCATCGCCTCGGGCGCGTTCCACATGTCAAAGCCTTCGGATCTGATCCCGGAACTCCAGGGCCGGTTGCCGATCCGAGTCGAGCTCGAGGCGCTCAAGACCGAAGACTTCGTGCGGATCCTCACCGAGCCGGATGCGTCGTTGTGCACGCAGTACATGGCGCTGCTGGAAACCGAGGGCTTCAAGGTGAGCTTTGACCCGAGCGG
>DATBVX010000193.1:0-2992 GCA_036515135.1 Steroidobacteraceae bacterium | reverse complement strand
GTCTCGCTTACGCCGGCAATACGCTGCAACTCGACGATCTTTTCCGATTGTTGGTGAACGACCCAGCCCCACCAGCTCATCAGTGCGAGCAACACCAGAACCCAGACCATGGCACCCAGCGCGAACCAGCGACGGCCGCGTTGCGCAGTGGCGCTCTGTGAGCGCGTGTTCATGGGCGCGGCGGAGCCGCCAGCGCTCCGTCGAAGGCAATCAGAAACTGTTCGACATCGGCATCGGTGTGGGCCGTCGACAGGAAGCCGACTTCGAATCCGCTGGGCGCCAGATACACGCCGCGATCGAGCAGGGCATGAAAGAGGCGCGCAAAACCGGCCTGGTGCGAGCCGGGAATCTGCGCCACCGAGCGAACCACACCGTCGGTACCGGGCGCGGCGCCAATCACGATCCAGAACAGGGAACCGGCGGTCTGGACGCGCACGGGCGTCTCGCCGTGCCTCGCGGCGAGCTTCTCGAGGGCATCCGCGATCTCGCGCGTGCGCTTCTCGAGAGACGCATAAGGCGGGTTCGACTTGAGCTTGCGTAGCGTTGCAATGCCGGCGGCAATCGCTACTGGATTCGCGCTCAACGTTCCCGCCTGATAGACGGGGCCCACTGGTGCGACCCATTCCATCAGCCTCCGCCGTCCGCCGTAGGCGCCGACGGGGAATCCGCCGCCGATCACCTTGCCGTAGGTCACGAGATCGGGCTCGATGCCAAGCCGCTCGACCATCCCGCCGATACCTACTCGGAATCCGGAGATCACCTCGTCGAGGATGATCAGACTGCCGTGCTTGCGTGCCACCTTGAATACGGCATGCCAGAACGCGTCGCGTTGCGGCAGCAGCCCATTGTTCGCAGGCAACGGCTCAAGTATGACGGCCGCGATCTGCGAGCCGTGGCGCGCGAACAGCTCCTCGACCGCCGCCTCATCGTTCAATGGCGCAACCAGCGTCTCGGACGCGGTGCCTTGCGTGACGCCCGCACTGTCGGGACTTGCCATCTCGGCGAGCCCGGAGCCTGCTTTCACGAGCATCGAATCCGCGTGGCCGTGATAGCAGCCCTCGAACTTGAGGACATGCGCGCGGCCGGTCGCCGCCCGGGCGACGCGCAGCGCGGACATCACGGCCTCGGTACCGGAATTCACGAAACGCAGCTGTTCGACCGCGGGCACGTGCGCGGTGATCCATTCGGCGAGCTCGAGCGATCCCGCCTCCGCGGCGCCGTACGTCCAGCCACGGCTCAAAGCCGCGTCGACGGCCGCGCGGACGTCGGGATCCTGGTGGCCGAAGATCAATGGACCGAAGGACATGCAGAAATCGATAAAGGTATTGCCGTCGACGTCCGTAATGCGGCTGCCACGCGCTTCGCGGATGAACCGCGGTACGCCACCGACGCCGCGAAACGCGCGCACCGGCGAGTGCACGCCGCCGGGTATCACTCGTCGCGCTCGCTCGAACAGGGACTCGGAGGTTGCCGAGGTCATGCGCCCATGAGCCAGCGCGCCGCGGAGCGGGCGCCGTAAGTGATGATCATCGAGGCGCCGGCGCGCAAGAATGATGTCCAGCACTCGACGTGCGCTTCTGGCCCGGACATCAACTGCTGAGCAGCCAACGCATCGATCGCCGCGAACTCACCGCTCACTTCATAGACAGCCCACGGGCGTGGAATCTCGGCGGCGAGTTCCTTGAGGATATCGAGATAGGGTAGCCCCGGTTTCACCATCAGGATGTCAGCACCCTCGTCGGCATCGCGCAGCGAGCTCAGGCGCGCGTCCCGCGCGCGGGCTGGATCGATCTGGTAAGTCGCGCGATCCTTCATGCCACCACGCGGTGCGGAGTCAGCCGCTTCGCGGAACGGCCCGTAGAAGCGTGAATGAAACTTGGCTGAGTAACTCAAGATCAGCGTGCGCTCGCAACCGCCGTTGTCGAGTTGCTCGCGAATGGCCGCGACTCGTCCATCCATCATGTCGCTCGGTGCGACGCAATTCGCCCCCGCCTGGGCGTAGCGCAAGGCCGCGCGTGCAAGTTCACCGACCGTCGCGTGATTGACGACGTGATCCTGCTCGCGGGTGAGTACGCCGCAGTGTCCGTGCGTGGTGAAGGAGCACAGGCAGACGTCCACCGAGATCCACAGGTCGTCGCCGAACCGTCGGCGCAGCGCTTCGATCTGCCTGCCGGTGAACTCGAAGCTGAAATCCTTGTCGCGTTTCTCGCCGGGAACGCCGAAGAGCAGGATCTTGTCCGCGCCCTGCTCGAGATCCTGCTCCACCTGCTTGAGCAGGCTGTCCGGTGTCTCGCAATGAACACCCATGAGTCCCGGCACGGCTTCGCGCGCTTTCAATCCATCGACGACGAAATGGGGTTGTATCAGCTGTGAAGCAGACACGCGCACCTCGCGCGTCAGCTCGCGGATGAACCGATCCTGCCGCAGCCGGCGAAGCGTCAGTCCGTAGCGGTGTGCGGGTCGATCTTGAGCCATCGTCGCCACTCGTGAACAGAAGGAAACACCGTCATGCGGTGCACGCCAGCCGAACGGAGAACCTCCGCGGTCCGGCCGGGCCCACACGCATGATGGACTGCCGGTGGCAATCGTGACCAGAGGTGCCGGAACTGGCTGCCGCTGGCCCAGTACACGTGCGTTACCGCACTCGCGTCCGGAATCGACTGGGTGGTGACTTCGGGCAGCCGGTAGGTGCCGATGACCTGGCCCGCGGGCCAATGCTGGGCGGAGCCCGCGTGGGAGAGCACTTGCCACCCTGAAAGCGCGGGCAGGGCGAGCACCGGTTCAGCGAGTGTCGACGCGATCCAGTCGTAGCCGAGACCCTCGGCACAGCCCTCGACCCAGACGCCGCGCGCCGCGAGTCGCCACCAGCTGGCCGTGCCGGACGTCCAGATCCGCCGGTCTTTCAACTCGCCTTCGATTCCCGTTGGCAGCGCGCGACTGTGAGCGATGAAGACCGGTGCCGGACTGTGCCGAAAAGCATCGCGCACCTCTG
>DATBVX010000192.1:0-12770 GCA_036515135.1 Steroidobacteraceae bacterium | reverse complement strand
TGACCGGTCACCATCAGGTACGGCGGCACGTCCCGCGTGACTGCCGCATTGTTGGCGACAAAACAATGCGCACCGATCTTGCAGAACTGATGCACCCCGGAGAATCCGGCCATGATCACCCAGTCGCCGAGCTCCACGTGTCCGCCCAGCGTCGCAAGGTTGGCGAGAATGCAATGGCTGCCGACCTGGCAGTCATGCGCCACATGCGTGTAGGCCATGAACCAGTTGTCATCCCCGATGCGGGTCACGCCCTTGTCGTGCGTGGTACCGCGATTCACAGTGCAATATTCGCGGAACGTATTGCCGGCCCCGATCTCGAGCCGTGTCGGTTCGCCCTGGTACTTCTTGTCCTGCGGCGCATCGCCGATCGAGGCGAACTGGAACACCTGATTGTTCGCCCCGAGACGTGTGGGCCCGCGGATGACGACGTGTGGACCGATGCGACATCCCGATGCGATATTGACGTCGGCGCCGATGATCGCATACGGACCGATTTCGACGTCGGCGGCGATCTCGGCGCGCGCGTCGATCACCGCCCGCGGATCGATCATGATCAGGCTCCGGACTTGTCGGCCGGGTTGCGGGCTTCGGGCGCCAGCATCATTTCGGCCGCCGCAACTTCCTCGCCCCCGACCTCCGCACTGGTTTCGAAGCGCCAGATGCCCTTGAAGGTCCGCCGCAGCTCGGCCTTGAGGATCAACTGATCGCCGGGCTCCACCGGCTGGCGAAAGCGCGCCTTGTCGATCCCGACGAAGAAGAAACGGCTGTCCTCGTCAGGAAAGACGCCCGCGGTGACGAACGCCAGGATTCCGGCAGCCTGCGCCAGTGCCTCGATGATCATCACGCCCGGCATGACCGGGCGATGCGGGAAATGGCCCGCGAAGAATTGCTCGTTGAACGTGACGTTCTTGACGGCACGGATGCTCTTGCCCGGCGTGCATTCCAGCACCCGATCGACGAGCAGGAAAGGATAGCGATGCGGCAGCCGCCGCATCACCGCGTTGATGTCCATGAAGATGGATTCAGTCATCCCCGTTCGCGTCGCCGCTCTCCTCGTCTGATGGCATTGCGCGACCGCTCAGTGATTCCACGCGCTTTGCCAGCTCGTCGAGGTGGCGGAAGCGTGCGCTGTTGCGGCGCCAGCGGCGCGCCTCATCCAGCGGCAGCCCGCCCGAATATACTCCCGGCTTGCGGATCGACCGCGACACGAGCGTGCGCCCGGTCACGACGGCGCCATCGCAAATCGACAGGTGCCCGGCGATTCCCACCATGCCCGCGATCATGCAATTGCGGCCGATGGTCGTGCTGCCCGAAACACCGGTGCATCCGGCGATGGCCGTGTGCGCACCGATGCGCACGTTGTGCCCGATCTGGATCTGATTGTCGAGCTTGACACCGTCCTCGATCACCGTGTCCTCGATCGCGCCCCGGTCGATGGTGGTGTTGGCGCCGATCTCCACGTCATCGCCGATCTGGACGCTGCCGATCTGGGGGACCTTGACCCACGTGCCACGCTCCGGAGCAAGCCCGAAACCATCCGCGCCGATCACCACGCCAGGGTGGATCAGGACCCGATCACCGATGCGCACGCCGCGACACAGCGTCACGTTCGCGCTCAGGCATGTGTCAGCGCCGATAGAGCTGCCCTGCATCACGACGCAACCCGGGCCGACACGGGTCCGTTCGCCGATCACCACGTCATTCTCGATCGTCACCGCGGCGGCAATCGAGGCACTGGGAGCGATGCGCGTGCGCTCCGCGACGCTGGCGCCCGCATTGATTCCGGCGCGCCAGCTTGGCTCGGGGTACAGCAGCGTCGCAATGCGCGCATAGGTAGCGTAGGCATTCGGCGCGATGAGCGCGGCCACCGGGCACTCGTCGGCAAATCGCGGCTCCAGGACGACGGCCGCGGCGCGCGTTGCTGCGAGTTGGCGCCGATACTTCGGGTTGGCGAGAAAGCTGATCGAGCGCTCACCCGCATTCTCGAGCGTCGCCACGGAATCGATTGGGACCTCGGGCTCGCCCTTGAGCGTGCACCCGAACCGGATCGCCAGTTCACCGAGGGTAATCACCATGCTAACGGCGCATCATTGCAGTCGAAGCGCGGCACCATGAGCAGGCCTCGGGCATCAGGCCCCGGGCTTCCGGTGACACTCCGAGCGCCTCACGTCTGATGCCTGAAGCCTGAAGCCCGTCACGTGAAGGCTGCTCCGCTCAGGGTTTCTTCTCTGCCGGCTTGGGAGCCACCGCCGGGGCTGACGGTGGTGCAGTCTTGCCTCGAGCCTGCAGGTTGCCGAGGACGGCGGATGTAATGTTGAGTCCATCCTTCGCGAACAGCACCCCATCACCGACCACGAGATCGAAGCCCTGCGCGCGCGCGTAGGTCTGGACTTCCTGCAACAGAGTGCGTTGCAGCTTGCCAAGCTCTTCGTTGCGGCGCACGTTCAGGTCCTCGACATATTCGTTCTGCCGCCGCGCCAGGTCGCGCTGGCCGTCGCGCAGGTCCTTCTCCATCTTGTTGCGCTCGGCCTCGGACATCACGGCGCTGTCGCGCGTGAGCCTTTCCTCGCGCGCCTTCAATTCCTTCTGCTGCGTCTCGATCTCACGCCGGCGCGGCATGAACTCATCCTGCAGCGCCTGCATCGCGGATTTCGCCTGCGGCGATTCCTCGATCAACTGCGGCACGCTCACCACGCCGATCTTGAGTTCCGCATGCGCCGTCGCGCATACACCCGCGAGCAATGCTGCTAACAACAGGGACTTTCTGTACATAGCGCCTCTAGTGGGGTCAGGTCTTGCAGTCACGCATTCTCTGCGTGACTGCAAGACCTGACCCCTCAAAATGCCTGGCCCACCGAGAACTGGAACTTCTCCACCTCATCCTTGAACACCACGCTGTCACCTCCGTAGGCATTGAGCGGGAACGCGTAGCTGAAGCGGAAAATGCCGAGCGGCGCGAGCCATTGCACGGCCACACCCGTGGAATGTTTCAACTTATCATACTTGAAGTCATACGTGACCGGCGTCACGCCGTCGACGCCGGTGAAGTCCACGTGACCGGTCGAGAACACGTTGCCGATGTCGTAGAACATGCTGACGCGCGTCGTCGCCTTCCACTTCTCCGGGATAGGGAATAACAGCTCGGCGCGTCCGACGACCTTCAGATTGCCGCCGTAGGGGTTGCCGAAGTTGTCCTTCGGTCCAAGCCTGCTCTCGCGGTAGCCGCGCACCGATTCCGGGCCGCCGGCAAAGAATTGCCGGTACGGCGGCAATGACGTCGTCTCACCGATGTCCTCGCCATACGCAAAGTCACCGATCAGGGCCAACGTGAACGGGCCGAACAAAGGCACCAACTGCAGGTAATTGTAGTTCAGGACCCAGTACTCGACATCCCCGCCGGGAACCGAATACGCCAGAGACATTGAGTGCCGCATGCCGCGATCCGCGAACAGCGCGCGATTGCGCGTGTCGATGCTCCAGCCCGCGATCAATTCAAAGGTCGTGTACTTGGTGCCGAAGTAGTCGATCGTGCCGAGACCGAAAGGCTGCGTGATCACAAAGGTCTCGCCGTTGTTCTGCACCCAATCCACCGCCTGGTCCGCGCTTCCACCCGGACTCGTCAGCAGCTCGGCCTTCTGCGCCGCAAGCCCGAAACGAAGCGCCTGGTATTCCGTGATCGGATAGCTGTAGTCGAGCGCCGCAGTCATCGTTTCGGTGGAAAAATCCGACGAGGCCGAGACGAACTGCGTGATGTCACGGTACGTGAGCGAAATCGTGCGCGCGACGCCGTCGATGGTGCGGTAGGGATCGGTGTGCGACAGGCTGTAGACCTTGCTGTACTGGCCCGCGTTGAGCTCGGCCGCGATGCGCTCGCCGCTGCCCATGAAATTGCTGTGCACAAAGTTGCCGCTCAGGATGAACGACTGCGACTGGGAATAACCGATGCCGCCACCGAACTGGCCAGGCAAGCCCTCCTTGATGGTGAAATCCACGTCCACCAGGTCGGCAGAGCCCGGGACGGGGGTGGTCTCGTACTCGACCTTTTCCACGTACGGCAGACGCTGGATGCGTTCCTTGGAGCGCTCGACGGCGGAGTTCGACAGGAATCCACCCTCGAGCTGGCGCATCTCGCGCCGCAGGACCTCGTCGTCGATGGCGCTGGTGCCGAGGAAGTTGATGTGGCGCACGTACACGCGATTGCCCGGTTCGATGAAGAAGGTGATCGATACCTCGCGCTTGTCGTTGCTGGTGGTCGGCACCGGGTCGATCTTGGCGAAGGCGTAGCCATCCTCGCCCAGCCGGTAGCTCAGCAACTCCTGCGTCTGACTCACGAGTCTGTTCGAGAACGTCTGCCCGGGCTGCACCAGCAGCAGCCGTTTGAGCAGCGCCTCGGGCACCACCATGTTGCCAGCGAGCTTCACCTCGCTCACCTTGAACACCTCGCCCTCGTCGATGTTCACCGTTACGAAGATGTCGTCCTTTTCCGGGGCTATCGCCACCTGGGCGGACTCGATCCGGAAGTTGGCATAACCACGGTCCATGTAGTAAGAGCGCAGCTTTTCGAGGTCGCCCTGCAACGACTCGCGCGCATAGCGGTCATCCTGCCGGTACCAAGACAGCCAGTTGGGGGTATTGAGCTCGAAATCTTCGCGCAGGTCCTCGTCATCGAAACGGGTGTTACCGACGATGTTGATCTGGCGGATCTTGGCGCGTTTGCCCTCGGCAATGTCGATCGAGATGCGCACGCGGTTGCCCGTAAGCTCCTCTACCTTGGTATCGACACGCACCGCGTACTTGCCACGGCTGTAATACTGGTCCGTGAGATACTGGGTAACCTCCTCCAATACCGAGGCGTCGTAGGTCTTGCCGACAGCAAGGCCGACGTTGCGCAGGCTC
Organism: Steroidobacteraceae bacterium; assembly: GCA_036515135.1. Classification (GTDB taxonomy): domain Bacteria; phylum Pseudomonadota; class Gammaproteobacteria; order Steroidobacterales; family Steroidobacteraceae; genus DATBVX01. Next base: position 7,874 of record DATBVX010000192.1, on the reverse strand, counting down.
TTCTGCAGGTCTTCGGTCTTGATGTCCTTGTTGCCCTTGATCTCGAAGCCCTCGATCGAGGGGCGCTCGAGCACGACCACCACCAGCGTGTTGCCGTCACGCCTGAGCTCGACATCGCGGAAGAACCCGGTCTGGTAGAGCGCGCGCAGCGCTTCCTGCGTGCGCTGCGCGTTCAGTCGATCGCCGATGTTCACCGGCAGGTAGTTGTAAACCGTGCCCTCGGAGATGCGCTGCAATCCTTCGACGCGAATGTCGCCAACCGTGAATTCCTCGTATGCGTCCTGCGCGCGGGCGGTCGCGATGGCGAGTACGCACAGGATCGAGGACGCAAGCAGTTTGCGAATCATGCTCAGACTGCAGCTTGGGTGGGTTCAGTCAAGAAATCGCGATGAGATGTCGTTATAGAACGCCAGACTCATGAGCAGCAGCAGCAACGCAATGCCGAACTGCTGGCCCAGTATCTGTGCGCGCTCCGAGAGCGGGCTGCCCTTGGCGAGCTCGATGGCCTGATACAGCATCTGCCCGCCATCCAGGATCGGTATTGGCAGGAGATTGAGCACGCCCAGGCTGATGCTGACGATGGCCAGGAACGCCAGAAACGGCCGTGCACCGACACGGGCCGTCTCGCCGGCAAAGGCAGCGATGTTGATCGGTCCGCTGATGTTCTTGACCGAGACACGTCCCATGATCATGTTCCAGAGCATCGTCACGGTGAGCGCCGACATCTCCCAGGTCTCGGTGCTGGCGCGTCCCAGGGCAGCGAGTGGCCCGAGGCTCTCGAGCTCGACGCGGCGCAGTTCGATGCCGATGCGCCCGATGGTCTGACCTCCATCCTGCTCGCCGCGGATCGTCACCGGGACGGTGCGCTCTTCCGCCTTGCGGCTCACACTCAGCAGTACTCGCTCACCCGGCCGCACCCTGATGTAGTCCACCAGATCCGCACCGCTCGGCGTCGCATGCCCGTCGACGGCAACGATGCGATCACCACGCTTGAGGCCGGCGTTTGCGGCCGGGCCATCGCGCGCCAGCTTCTGCACGATCGGCGGAACCGGCGGTGACGAGAAGTCGAATCCCAGCCCCGTCAGAAGCGCACCCGGTTCAGTGAGGCGGTGGCGTTCGGCAGCGCTCGCGACCTCGAAGGTGACTTCGCGCTCCCGGCCGTCCGCGGATTTCGCCTTGAGCCTTGTCGTACCGTCGTCGAGAAGATCGCCGAGCAGCGCAAAGATCACGGCCTTCGGATCCGCGGTGCGCTCGCCGCCAACTTCGAGCACGGTGTCGCCGTCGCGCAATCCCGCACGTGCCGCGTACGAATCAGCCACGACGTGGTCGATCACTGGCTGCGTCTGCGGCACGCCCCACATGAACAGCACCCAGTATGCGGCGATAGCAAACAGGAAATTAAAGGTGGGGCCGGCCGCGAGCACGAGCAGGCGCTGCCATACCGGGCGGCGCGTGAAGGAGCGCGCCAGCTCTTCCGGAGGGACCGGTCCCTCCCGTTCATCCAGCAGCTTGACGTAACCCCCGAGCGGGATGGCAGCGATCACGTATTCGGTCGCATCCGGCCCTGCACTGCGCTTCCACAGTGGGCGGCCAAAACCGATCGAGAATCTGAGCACCTTGAAGCCGAGTTTCCGCGCCACCCAGAAGTGGCCAAACTCGTGCACGGCAACCAGCACGCTGATCGCGACGATGAACGCCAGCACGGACGTCAGCGCGGGCGTCATGCGCGAGCCCCCACCACCGAATCACTCGTCGACACCTGCAGGCAGCCAATGGCCTCGGCCGCGGCCCGGCGCGCCGCGGAATCGGCGTCGAGAATCGTCTTCAGGGACCGGACCGGCTCGCTGGCTACTCGGTTGAGCACGCCCTCAATGACCACCGGGATCGCCGTAAAGTTCAGGCGACTCTCGAGAAAAGCCTGCACTGCAACTTCATTCGCGGCGTTCAGCAGCGCCGGCGCCGTTCCGCCCGCGCGCGCTGCGCGCTGCGCCAGACCGAGGCATGGGAAACGTTCCAGATCGGGCGCTTCGAAAGTGAGCCGCGCACGACGCACGACGTCGAGCGACTCCACACCCGACTCGCGCCGTTCCGGCCAGGCGAGCGCGTGCGCGATCGGCGTTCGCATGTCGGGATTGCCGAGCTGCGCCAGCACCGAACCGTCCACGTATTCGACCATCGAGTGCACCACACTTTGAGGATGCACGACGATCTCCACGTCGTCCGGCGCGACGCCGAACAACCAGCACGCTTCGATCAGCTCCAGGCCCTTGTTCATCAGCGTGGCCGAGTCTACGGAGATCTTGCGGCCCATGACCCAGTTGGGATGGGCGCAGGCCTCGGCGGGCGTGACTCGCGCCAGCTTCTCGGCCGGCGTATGCAGAAATGGCCCGCCGGAAGCGGTCAGCACGATGCGCCGCAATCCCTGCGGTCGAGCGCCAGCCATGGATGAAGTGCCGAGGCATTGGAAAATGGCATTGTGCTCGCTGTCGATCGGGATGAGCGTCGCGCCGCTGGCGCGAACCGCTTCGATCAGCAGCTCACCGGCCATCACCAGCGCCTCCTTGTTGGCGAGAAGCAGGCGCTTGCCGGAGCGGGCGGCGGCGAGTGTCGGCAGCAATCCCGCTGCGCCGACGATCGCCGCCATGATGATGTCGCTGTGCGGTAGCTGTGCGGCCTCCTCGAGTGCCGCTGTGCCTTGCAACACGCGAATCGCCAGTCCGGCCGTGCGAACCCGCTCGCGCAACCGATCGGCCGCCACCGGATCGATGAGTACGGCCAGCTCGGGTCGATGCTCGCGGCATTGCTCGAACAGACAGGCGTCGTTGCTGTGCGCGGTCAGCGCCACTGCGCGCAGTTCCCCGCGATGCCGCGCGATCACATCCAGCGTGTTCACGCCCACGCTTCCGGTCGAGCCCAGGATGGTCACGCACTTCACGGTTCGAGCTCCAGCCATCGCAGGCCGAGCAGGAACAGCGGTGCCGCCGCGGTAATGCTGTCGATACGATCCAGGACACCGCCATGCCCCGGGAACACGGACCCGCTGTCCTTCAAGCCGGCATAACGCTTGAACATGCTCTCGGTGAGATCGCCCACGATCGAGATGAGTGTCACCGCCAGACAAAGCGACAGGAACGCGACACGCGGCAGATCGAACCACCATGCACCGAGTGCCGCCACCACCGCCGCGGCGGCCAGACCACCCACAACGCCCTCCCAGGTCTTGGCGGGACTGACGCGTGGCGCGAGCTTCAGGCGACCGAAGCTGCGCCCGACGAAGAAGGCGCCAATGTCCGCGGCCCATACCAGCAACAGCAAAAACAGCACCAGATGGGATCCCGGCACGTTGATTCCCTGCACGGCCTGCAGAAACAGGTGCGCAATCGCCACCCATGCAGGTACCAGGACGAGCAGGCCGCTGGTCGCCACGGTCACGCGCGAATGCCTGCCCGGCGCCAGCGTCACCCACAGGAACGCGACCAACCACCACGCCGCGGTGATCCACAACAGCGTTTCGAGCCGGCTGTCTTCCCCGGTGAAGTGCCACACCAGCGCCATCGCCAGGGCTACCGCACAGACGAAGGCAATCCGGGTCGCGGCCGATGCCAAGCGCGCCATCGCGGACCACTCCCATGCGCCAACGAGCACGGTCAGAGCAAAGATGCCGATGGCGATCCGGGGTGGCAACCACAACAGCACCACCAACAGCGCGATACCGAATCCGACGGCGGTGATGATCCGTTGGCGCAGCATCAGCCCGCACCCAGCTGCGCAGCCGTCATCCCGAACCGCCGCTGTCGTGCCGCAAAGGTTTGCAGCGCGAGGTCAAAATCGCGGCGTGCGAAGTCCGGCCAAAGGACTTCGCAGAAATAGAGCTCGGTGTATGCAAGGTTCCACAACAGGAAGTTACTGATGCGCTGTTCACCGCCGGTGCGGATGAACAAATCCGGGTCCGGCAGGTCACCGAGCGCGAGCTCAGTCTGCAGCGTGGCCTCATCGATGGCATCCGCTGTCAGCCCGCCGCTTTGGCAGCGCCGCGCCAGCGCGCGAGCCGCCTGCACCAGATCCCAGCGTCCACCGTAGCCGACTGCGATGACGAGCGTGAGCCCGGAATTGTCGCGGGTGAGCCCCTCAGCTTCATTCAGCTTGGTCTGCAATCGCACCGAGAGGGTGTGACGATCGCCGATGAAGCGCAGCCTGACGCCTTTGCCATGGATCTCCTCCACCTCGCGCTCCAGCGACTCGAGAAAAAGCTCCATCAGCATGCCGATTTCCTCGGCGGGCCGGCGCCAGTTCTCGCTGGAGAAAGCGAACAAGGTCAGCGCTTCGATACCCAGCTCGCCGCAGGCCTCCAGGGCGACACGCACCGGCCGGATACCGGCCTTGTGTCCAGCCGGTCGCGGCAAGCCGCGCGCCTGCGCCCAGCGCCCGTTGCCGTCCATGATGATGGCGACGTGACGCGGCAGCGAACCCGATTCGGCAAGAGAGGCTGAGCTGGCCATGCTTGAAGGACACGCAGGTGAGGGCAACTACACCTGCATCAGCTCCTTCTCTTTCTCGACCAGCACGTGATCGATCTCGGCGACGTGCTTGTCGGTGAGCTTCTGGATCTCCTCGTGTGCGCGGCGGTCGTCGTCCTGCGACAGCAGTTTCTCCCTGAGCATCTCCTTCAGCTCATTCATCACGTCGCGGCGCACGTTGCGCACGCCCACGCGGGCATTCTCGGCCTCAGCACGCACGACCTTGGTGAGCTCGCGCCGACGCTCTTCGGTGAGCGCCGGGAGTGGAATCCGGATCACCTGTCCCGCTGTCGCTGGCGTCAGGCCCAGATCGGACTTCAGGATCGCCTTCTCGATTACCGGCACCATGTTTCTATCCCAAGGGCTTACCGCAAGCGTGCGGGCATCCTCGACATTGATGCTTGCGACCTGGACCAACGGCACTTCGTTGCCGTAGTACTCGACCTTGAGATGCTCGACCAGGCTCGGCTGCGCGCGTCCGGTGCGCAGTTTCTTGAGATCGTTGCGAAACGCGGTGACGCACTTCGCCATGCGCTGCGTCGCATCCTTCTTGACATCCTCGAGCATGGAACTACCTCCTCGCCCAGGCTCACGAGTCGTTGCTGACCACCGTGCCGACGTTCTCGCCGTTCACGATCCGCATCAAGTCTCCGGCGTTGTTGAGGTTGAAGACCCGCAATGGCAGGTTGTTGTCGCGGCACATGACGATGGCGGTGACATCCATCACCTGCAGTTTCTCCGCCAGCACGCGCTCGAAGCTCAGATGGGAGTAGTGCACTGCAGCCTTGTTCTTCACCGGATCGTCGGAATAGATCCCGTTCACCTTGGTAGCCTTGAGCAACACGTCGGCATTGATCTCGATCGCCCTCAGGCTCGCGGCGGTGTCAGTCGTGAAGAAGGGGTTGCCGGTGCCGGCAGCAAAGATCACGACGCGCCCCTTCTCGAGGTGACGCACGGCACGCCGCCGTATGTAGTCTTCGCAGACCTGGTTGATGCGCAGCGCCGACATCACGCGCACGTGACCGCCCAGCCCTTCGAGCGCATCCTGCATCGCGAGCGCATTCATCACCGTGGCGAGCATCCCCATGTGGTCGGCAGTGACCCGATCCATGCCGGCGCGCGCCAGCCCGGCACCGCGAAAGATATTGCCGCCGCCGATCACAACTGCCACCTGGACGCCGAGTTTGGTGACGTCGTGAAGCTCGGTGGCGATCCGCCGCAGCATTGCCGGATCGATGCCGTAGTCCGCGGCGCCGAGCAGTGCTTCACCGCTCAGCTTGACCAGGATGCGCCGATAGCGCGCCCGGTTGTCGCTCTGCCCCATACGCTCGCACCCCCCGCGCTCGCTCGGCTGCCGCGATATCGGCAGCCTGTCTCTGAGAAACCTGGCCTCAAGCCCGGTTCCGCAAGTCCTCAGTGCTTGGCCGTTGTCGCGCCCTTGACGGTCGCCATGACTTCGGCGGCAAAATCACCCTGCTTCCTTTCGATACCGGCGCCGACTTCGAAGCGTACATACCCGACCACATCGGCGCCCGCATTCTTCAACAGTTTCTCGACGCTGACGTCTTGATCCTTCACGAACGCCTGGCCCAGGAGCGTGATCTCGTTGAGGTACTTGCGCAGGCGTCCCTCGATCATCTTGGCGACGATTTCGGGGGGCTTGCCCTCGTTGCGCGCTTGCTCCGCAAGAATTTCCCGCTCCTTGGTGACCTGCTCCGCCGGCACCTGTGCTGCCGTCGCATACGGAGGATTGAACCAAGCGACATGCATGGCAAGTTCACGGGCCAGCACCTCGTTTCCGCCCTTGAGGGCGACGAGCGCGCCGACACGGTCGCCGGTATGCACGTAAGCACCCAGCGCCGTCGGCGCACTGATATAGCCAATGCGCCGGACATTGATGTTCTCGCCAATCTTTGTAATCAGTGCTCGTCGCCGTTCGTCGACAGCTTCTCCACTCCTGAGTTTGAGTCCCAGGATCGCCTCGGGCGCGGCCAGCCGATGTTCGAGCGCCAGCTGCGCGACTTCAGCGCCGAACTGGCGAAACTCCTGCTCGCGCGCAACGAAATCCGTCTCGCAGTTGATCTCCGCGATTGCGGCGCTCAGACCATTCGCTGCGCGCTCGATCACGATGATGCCCTCCGCCGCGACGCGCGCCGCCTTCTTGTCGGCTTTCGCCAGCCCCTGCTTGCGCATGAGCTCGGCCGCCGCGTCGAGATCGCCGCCAACCTCCACCAGCGCTTTCTTGCATTCCATCATGCCCGCGCCAGTTCGCTCGCGAAGCTGCTTGACCGCTTCTGCCGTGATCGCCATCTTGCATCCTCGAGATTGGGGGCCAGCGGACTTCACCGCCGGCCATTTTGCACACTGCCCTGAGCGCGCTGCCGGCCGCTCAATCAGCTGCCCCCGGCAGTCCCGCTGCCTGAAGCGCCGCCACTGCCCTGCTTGCCTGCCGTCTTGCGGCGGCCGGCCGACGCCGGTCGACGTCGCGCGGCAAAGCGCTCGCCCTGGGCAGCTTCGTCCTCCGGGTCGTCGCTCTCGGCGAGATCGGCGACCTCGAGCGCCGCCGCCTCTGGTGCGGCAGCTTCCGGTGCGGCTACCTGGTGCGGTTCCGCCTCGGGCACTTCCGCCTCGGGCGCTTCCGTCTCGGGGACTTCCGCCTCGGGGACTTCCGCCTCGGGGACTTCCGCCTCGGGCGCCAGGACCTTCGCCGCCGGCCGGCGGCGAATCGCCGCCTTTTTCTTCGGCGGAGCCGGTCTGCGACGGGCCATTTTTCGCTTGGGGTTGCCGGCCTCGTCGAGCTCGACGAACTCATCCTCGCCGGCGGGAACCTCAGGGATTGCCTGCCTACCCTCAAGCACGGCGTCCGCGATGCCGAGCGCATAAAGCTGGATCGCGCGCATGGCATCATCGTTGCCCGGAATGACGTAGTCGATTCCGTCCGGCGAACAATTGGTATCCACGACCGCAACCACCGGGATGCCGAGCTTGCGCGCCTCGTGGACCGCGATCTCCTCGTGACCAACGTCGATCACGAACAGCGCGTCGGGCAGCGCACTCATCTCCTTGATGCCGCCGAGGCTTTTCTGCAGCTTCTCCATCTCACGCCGCAGCGACTGCGCTTCCTTCTTACCGCGCCTTTCCAGCGCACCGCTGGTGGCCATCTCTTCGAGCTCGGTCAACCGCTTGATCGACTGGCGGATGGTCTTGAAGTTGGTCAGCATGCCTCCCAGCCATCGCTGGTTGACGTAGGGCATGACACAACGCACGGCTTCTTTCTGTATCGCTTCACGTGCCGAACGCTTGGTGCCGACGAACAACACCTTGCCGCCGTCGGCGACGATGGCCTTGATGAAGCTC
>DATBVX010000191.1:0-4751 GCA_036515135.1 Steroidobacteraceae bacterium | reverse complement strand
CGCTTCCTGGCCGTGGATTTGGCGCGGCAGCTGTTGCCCGGGACCTTCGAGCACGCCCTCAACCACCTGCTCGATCACGCGATCGATCTGTCGCACTTCGATGCGCGCTTTCGCAACGACACGACGGGGGCGTCGGCGTATCCGCCGGCGTTGCTCTTGAAGGTGGTGCTCTTCGCCTACTCGCAGGGCATCGTCAGCAGCCGCGGGATCGAGCGGGCCTGCCAGGAACACGTGACGTTCATCGCCCTTTGCGGCGACACCGCGCCGCATTTCACGACGATCGCGCACTTTGTGAGCACCCTGGGCGAGGACATCGCGCGGGTGTTCGGGGCGGTGGTCGCGATCTGCGACGCCCAAGGCCTGATCGGGCGCGAGATGTTCGCCATCGACGGGGTGAAGCTCCCCAGCAACGCCTCGAAGCGGCGGAGCGGCACGCGGGCGGACTTTGAGCGCCAAGCCACGAAGCTGGAAGCCACGGCGCGGACGATTCTCGCGCGCCATCGAGCCACCGATGCCCTGCCCACGGAACCCACGCTGGCGGTGAAGGACGTCAAACGCATCGAGCGGCTCGAAAAGGACGCCGCGCAGATGCGGGAGTGGCTGGCGGCGAATCCCGAGGACCGTCGCGGGCCCAAAGGGGCGATCCGCAAGAGCAACCGCACCGACAACGAGAGCGCGAAGATGGCCACGGGCAAGGGCGTGATCCAAGGCTACACGGGCGTCGCTGCCGTCGACAGCGCGCATCAGATCATCGTGGAAGCCCAGGCGCACGGCACGGGGTCGGAGCAAGAAGTGCTGCTGCCCGTCGTCACCGCGATGCAGGACAGGCACGACGTGCTCTCGCCGCACTCGCTCATCACGGCCGATGCGGGCTATCACAGCGAAGCGAACCTGCAGGCGCTTGCTACCCGCGAGGTGGACGCGCTCATCGCCGACAACGACATGCGGCGGCGCGACGAGCGCTTTGCGACGCACGCCCACCATCAGGACGCGCCTGATCCGCTGCATGACAAATCGCGGCCCTCGTCCGAGCAGCAAGCCACCACCTATCCGCCGAGCGACTTCCTCTACGATGCGGAGGCGCGCACCTGCGTGTGCCCCGCGGGGAAATCCCTCTACCGCAAGGGTCGCCATCTCGTGATCAACGGCTATGTCGGGGAGCAATTCCGAGGAGCGAAACGCGACTGCGTGCCGTGTCCACACCGCGCCCAGTGCTTACGCACCCCCGAGAAAACGCAGACGCGTCAAGTCATGTTCTTCCACGGGCGCGCTGCGCGGAGTCCGGAGCCCGCCAGTCACACGGCGCGCATGAAAGGTCGCATCGATACCCCAGAGGGCCGTGCACAGTATGGGCAACGCTTCGGGACCGTGGAGCCGGTCTTCGGGAATGTGTGCTACAACAAGGGGCTCGCTCGCTTCACCCTGCGCGGTCGCATCAAAGTCGATGGGCAGTGGAAGCTCTTCTGCCTGGTCCACAACATCGAGAAGCTCGCCCATCACGGCTACGCGCACTAGTCAAGCGACCCCCCGACCACTCACGCGGCGTCCATCTCGGTCTCGCACCGAGCGATGGAGCGATGGAGCGATGGAGCACATCGCCTAACGCTCAACTGCCGTCTCACCCGCCCCGCGTCCGATTCAGAAACGGGTTTTTCTACAACCTGAACGAACTGCGTTTCAGCTGCGAACGCTCATAATGAATGCGAACACGGGGCGCTCGCGGTCCTTCATGGACAATAGAGTGAGCGCCCCGTGTTCGCTACCGACAGAACCTGCGTTCATCGGCTGCAAACGCGGGTTAGGCAACGGCGCGAGCGACGTAAAGTCCCCGGTGGTCAAACAGGCCGACCGGATTATGCGTCGCCGCCAAACCGGCGTCGCGAAAGCCCCCGAGCATCTCGGCGGAAGTGAACAGCCCGAGCTCGTGCACCTCACGCGCGGTCTGCGCACCATCCGCCCGCTCGATGTGGTACGTGAACGTCAGTGTTGAGACATTCCCGGCTACTGAGGTATGGCTGGTCCGCTCGACTCGGATACCGTTGACTTCGCCGCGCCTGATAGTGCCTTTACCGATTCGTAACACCCCAGGCGGAAACCATGGCTCGACGATGACGATGCCGTGTGGATTGAGATGCTGCCGGAAGCACTGTAACGCCGCGGTGACGCGAGCGATGGTCCTTAGGTAGCCGATGGAACTGAACATGCACGCGACGACGTCGTATCGTCGCTCCAGATCGAATCCACCCATGTCGGCCAAAACGAAATTGGCGTCAGGCACTTTCTGCCGCGCGAATGCTAGGAGTCCCGGATCGATGTCGAGCCCGTCGACGACGAAGCCATGCCGCATGCGGAGATGCTTGGCATGCTCGCCGGTGCCGCATCCAACATCCAGAATGGTTCGGGCGCTGGGATGCGTCGTTCGCACGAGTCTCGCAATCGCATCCGCCTCGGCGGCATAGTCTTTAAACGTGCTGTAAATCGCATCGTAGAGTTCAGCGGACTCGGAGAACATGCGGGACCCTGTTGTTGCCTAACGGATGGCGTTCTGCTGCGGTGGACTAGATAAGATCGCGCCGTGGACACGAGCGAAGCGAGTGCCTCGGCGCGTTCTACAGCTCCACCGCCAGCAGCAACGCACGTTAGCTCGCGCATTCGCGGTCAACGGATTCACTGATTGCGTCAATGAGACGCTCAAGCGTTGCTCGGGTCTTGCCCGCAATGCGACGCACTGCAAACCACACGCAAGCCGCAGTAACCCCCGCACCACCGGCAAGGACCAGGTACGGATTCGCAAACCCGCTGTCTCCAGCCGCAATCGCAGTGTACAGGACCGCCAACACCCCAGCGCTTCCGAGAATCAGGGGACCGACCAAGTAAGCGCGGTGATCGACAGTGACTTGTACTCGAGTCTCCGCACCGTCTCCTTGGGCAGACACGAAGACGTGGCCCGCCTTGGTGGACCACGAGACGCCAGAGGCGCCTGCATCGCCCACACCATGAGTCTGCAACACCGTGCGCGCTGAATTGAGGATCCGTCGCGCACTTTCATCAGTAAGTGCACCCGGCAGGTCAAAGGCTCGTCGGTCCCGCAAAACGCCGCCCATGGCTTGGCTTAGAACGGCACGCCGGCTTTCATCTGGGATGAGGCGAGCCGCGCGCGCGATAGAATCTGCATCCAGTCCCGCCTCTGCACCGATCGACGTGATCTCCTTGAGGGTCAGGCCGTCCTCGATGCGACTTACCGAGTTGGAGGAACCGGCGAGCTCCGCTGCCTTTGACAGGATCAGCGAGAACTCTCTCTCCGTGTACCTCTTCGACGCGTCACTCAAGATTGAGGCCGGTGCGGATGGGAAGACGTTCGGCGTCGAGCTAACTTGGTTTTCGCCTGATCCACGCTATCCAATCCCGGCGAGGCCTGCAACGCCAGGTACCGCATCACAACACGACGCTGCTGCCGCAATAACTGCGCATGGGTCCAGATATCACGGCGAAGACAGGCGGAATACCTCGAAAGTGCGGCCAGCAGACAGCGCGTATCACTGCACGCCACGCAGACTCCGTCGCCTACGGTTGAATCGGGAACCGGGCACGCGCGCAATCCCCACTCCTTTCCTCGTCTCCCAACCAAGATCTGCTGGAAGGCTCGGAGGACTCGTACCGCGACGTTCAGACGTCTGCGCTACCTGCCCCGGACAACGCCCTCCACGCGCCGTTCAGGATCGAACGCAGCGGCCGCATAGGATTGGATGCCGACGGCCGTGACAGCGGAGACTCGAGACTCGAACTCGTCGAGCTCTTCCAGTCCCGCGCCGAAAAGCCAGGCGTCGAGCATCTCGCCAAGCACCACTGCCCCGCTCTGCAGAGCGATAGCGTGTGAGCCAATGGCATACCGGGCCGCTCGCGCCAACTCCTCGGCGGTGACGGGTTCATCCCGCAACTTCCCGCACTCCGCCAGCAGGGCCACACGCGCTTCATCCTCGCGAGCCGGGTCCGTCGCGATGTAGGTCGCGAACATGCCAGCGCTGACGCGCTCGGCTGACCACGCCTGAACCGTGTACGCCAAGCTTCGCTTTTCGCGCAGTTCCTCGAAGAAGCGGCCACCAAGCCCACTCGCGACACCGGCCAGCAAGCTTACCGTGAATCGCGCCGGGTCGCGGCGCACCGGACCCGGGAAGGCGATCGCCAACGCCGTCTGCGCCTTGTCACGATTCTCGACGCGTCGCTGAACGGAATCGGGCCATGACGGCACCGATGGCGGCGTCGCCGGCGCCATGACGATTTCGCCGAAGGCATCGGCGAACGCCTGCGCGAGGTCGGATTCGCTGACATCACCCACCGCGGCCGCCACGGCCGACGACGAAAGCACCGCGCGTTGGTGCCAGCCGCGCACGGCGTCACCGGTAACGGCCCGGAGCGACTCCTCGTCTCCCAACAACGAACGGGCATACGGGTGGCCGGCGAACGCCGCTTCGGTCGCCAGTCGCACAGGGTAGCGGAGCATGTCATCCCTGAGCTGCGCGAGTTGCGACAGGGCGATGGTTCGTTCCGTGTCCACGGCCGACTCGTCGAACCGGGGATACTGAACAACGTCCTGCAGCAGATCTATTGCGTCACGACATCGGGAGAGCGGAACCGACAACGTCCAGCCACTCCCGTCAGGCGCCACGCTCGTTCCGATGCTCCCGCCGAGTATCTCCGACTCGCCGGCGATGGCGTCCGCGTCCCGATGCAATGTGCCCTTCACCGACGCT
>DATBVX010000190.1:0-9317 GCA_036515135.1 Steroidobacteraceae bacterium | reverse complement strand
TGCACCGGCGGCTGAACCTGCCGACCGAAGCCCTCGACCGCGCCGAGCTCAGGAAACGCTTTCCCCAGGTCGCGTGGGATGGCGTGGGATTCGCTCGAGGAGTGGCGGTGGCTCTCCGATCGGTCGGGCCTGCCGATTTTTCATCCGCTCGGCGTGCTTTTCTTCTTCCAGCGTCTCGAGCCCTACGTCACGCAGACGCTCGAAGTGCACCGGCGGCTGAACCTGCCGACCGAAGCCCTCGACCGCGCCGAGCTCAGGAAACGCTTTCCCCAGGTCGCGTGGGATGGCGTGGAGATCGGCCTCTACGAAAGGCAGCTCGGTGCGTTGATGGCGCGCCGTGCGGTGCAGACACTGGTGGCGGAGTTCGTGCGAGCGGGCGGCGAGTATCACGCCGCCGCAGTGCTGCCACCGCAACCCGCGAAACAATTCGGTTCGGTGACGAGCGCGGACGGTCAGATGCGGCACGCCGCACGATTCGTGTTTGCCTGCGGACCCTGGCTACCGAGACTTTTTCCCGAATTGCTCGGCTCGCGCATTTTTCCAACGCGCCAGGAAGTTTTCTTCTTTGCGCCCGAGGCCGGCGATGAACGTTTCTCGCCCGGGCAGCTGCCCGGCTGGGCCGACTTCAATGAAGGCGATATCTATTACGGATTTCCGGATCTGGAGGCACGCGGATTCAAGATTGCCCATGACAAGCATGGACCGTCGATGGACCCTGACCGTGGCGATCGCGTGGCTTCTGCTGAGGGCATTGCGGACGTCAGGCGGTTCTTGGAACGCCGCTTTCCGGCGCTCGTTGCTCGTCCGCTGACAGAATCGCGCGTGTGCCAGTACGAGAACAGTTCGAACGGCGACCTGCTGATCGACCGGCATCCCGACTGGGAAAACGTGTGGCTGGTGGGCGCGGGCTCGGGTCATGCGTTCAAGCATGGCCCTGCCGTCGGACGTCTGGCCGCGAGCCTGGTGACCGGTGAGACGGCCGCGATCGAGCCCCGCTTCTCGCTCGCCACCAAGGCCAAAGTTCAGGACCGCGCCGTCCACTGAATGAAATGAGGACAGATCCGGCTGGATCTGTCCTCTTGCTCTCGCATTCAGACCGAGGGGGGAGGGCTTACCGCATCCGTCCTTGCTACCCGACTTGGGTTGATGTCTGCCTCATCGCCTCGGCCTGAGGTTTACGGCAGCCCGGTCACCAGGAAGTTCCGCCGCGGGTTGCAGGATGGGCGGGCCATGTGAAATGGGTATTGCATGGACGTGACGCTGATGTGACGTGCCTTCACCCCGGCCCTCTCCCGCAAGCGGGAGAGGGAGTGGAAGGTCACCCCAGGTCGCGACGCAGTTCATTGGTGACCAAGCGCTTGAGCAGCCATTCCTGCGCCGAACGGGGCCGGTCGAGTTGTAGACGTTCGAGATAGGGCCGCAGCTTCACGGGTGTGCCGCCGTCGAGCAGCGCGCGCGTCGTCGCAACGGCCTTTCCGGCCAACGAGCTCGTCCGGTCCTTCAGGCGCTTGAGCGCCTTCGCGAGCACGATTTCTTCGGCGGTGAAATCGGTGCCGAAGGGAAACTCAGAGAACCGTCCTGCGCGCCGATGCGGCGCCAGAGCGTTCTCGAGCGCTGCTGGTCTGTTATTGCGATGCGCGTCCGGAATCCGGTAATCCCGCGCTATCTTCCTGGCCGACTTGGCGGCATGCAGCAGTTTTTCCTGGAAGCGCGAGTCGGCGATGTTGAGGAGCGCCGCGATCGTTTCGCTGTCGGTCTTGCCGCGGAGCTCAGCAATGCCGTACTCGGTGATTACCACATCGCGCAGGTGCCGGGGGATCGTGCTCGTGCCGTAGTTGAATACGATGTTCGACGTCGTGCGTCCGGACTTGGTGCGCGTGCTACGCAGACAAAGGATCGAATGCGCCCCGGGGAGTGCGTGCGCCATCGAGACAAAGTTGTATTGGCCACCCACGCCGCTGACGACGCGTCCGTCAGCCAGTCCGTCGGACACAGCGGCACCCAGCACGGTCATCATCATCGTGGTGTTGATGAAGCGGGCGTGCCGTCGCTGCGCGATGCGCAATGCCTGGTCGTCGCCATAGAGCTGATTGATGAAACCGACACCGGACATGAGGAATTGCCGGCGCTCGGCCTCTGGCATGTCGCGCAACGCGGCGTAGAAGCCTCTGGGGCCAAGGAAGAATCCGCCGTGGAGCAATGCGCCGTTCTTCAGGTGCGTGCCGAGCCCGCTGGCGGAGAGTTGCGCGCGGGCTTCTGGCGTCGACAGGTCGGCCGGTACCAGATCGCCGTTGGATGTGCGAATGCGACCCTGGGTGTAGCGGCACGCCGCGTGAAGCACGCCACAGTGCTGCAGCGATTCAAAGTCGGCAGGTGTCAATAGTGGCGGCAGGCCGGCGGCCAGCAGCGCATCAAGCGTCGCGGCGGTCACTCGCTCGCCGATTCGGCCGTCGTCGAGCAACCGCTGCACCAGCAAGTGGGGATACACGCGGCGCTTGAGCACGCCCGAGCGATACAGATCGAGGAAGCCATCCACGAACATCTCACTGCAGCCGTACAGTCCTTTCTCGAACGGGTCACGGCCGCCGAGCGCGTCGATCTCCGTTCCACAGCGCGCGCTCGCACCGCAATCGTCCAGTGCGCGCCGCCAGGCGGTGTTCTGCTGTTGGCGCAATTGCAGGCAGTACACGATCGCATCGCCCAGCTCGCCGATCCCGAGCTGCAGCGTACCGCCGTCGCGCACGGTCGCACTCGCATACATGCCGATCAGGTAGTCGGTCGTGCCCAGCGCGAGATTGGGCGGCGAGAACAGGTCGAACTCGTAACGCGAATGCTCGAGCAGGTAGTCGAAGGCCGTCTCGGGCACCTGGGCGGCGCCGAACATGAACGGCAGTTGCCGGTTGACTTCACCGATCGTGACGATGTCGCGCCCGGCGCTCCGCTCACGTTCGAATTCGGGCAGCAGATCCGCAGTGAGATCGGGATTCGAGCTCAGGCTGAGTTCCGCGCGCCCCTCGAACACGCGCTTGGCAACCAATTGTCCGATCACGTTCACGCCCCGCGCCAGGATTTCGCGCCCCACATGCGTGTAATTGGCGCTGAGAAACTGCTGCTGTGCGTAATTCGATTCGAGATAGGCACCCGGTTCGAGGTAGAACTCGATGACCTGCACGTTCGGCGGCAGTGATCCGCGTCGTAGGGCGTTGACGTAGTCGAGCTCGGGGTAGTTGCCGAAGACGCGAGCGACCAAGGGTTCGAGGAAGCGGCGTTCGAGCTCGCTCGAGGCGCTGGGTTTGCGCAGACTGAGGGCCGTGAAGATGCGCAGATCGAGCGAAGGATCACGCAGGGCGCGGCGATAGAACTCGTTCGCCAGCGGGACCGGCTTGCCGAGCGCCAGCGGCAGCGCCAGCACGATGCGCCGACCGAGCCGTCTCAGGGTGGTCTCGACGCATTCGCCGACGTCGTCAAAGAGCTGCGGCATGAATCCCAGGGAGATCTGCGGCCCCCAGCGATTGTGTCACGGCTGTTGCTGTTTGACGGGCCTTGGCTTGGCTGGCTGCTCCGTCGGTGCGGCCACGGTCGCTGCAGGAATCAATCGCAGTGAAAACTTCACTTTGACTTCGTTTGCGACCCAGGTAGTGTCCTTCCAGTCTCCCTGGCCGATTCCGTAGTCGAACCGGTTGAGCGTCACGCCGCCCTTGAGCCAGGCGACCGTGTGGCCGTTTTCCTGCGTCGTCGTGAACGTGAATGGCAGGCGAATGTCGTGCGTGACGTCGCGAATCGTAAGCTTGCCGAGAGCTTCGTAGGCACCGGGCGCCTTGCGAGTGAAGCCGGTCGTGACGAATCGTGCGTTTGGAAACTTGCTCACGTAGAACAAGTCTTCACCGCGAAGCGCCGTGTCGCGATCGTCATCCAGCGTGTTCACCGAGCCGGTGTCGACTTGGACGTCGAATCTGCTGCCGGCGAGGTCCGCATCGGCGAACACGATCCGGGCCGTAAACTTTTCAAAGCCGCCGTCGAAGTCACCGCCACTCTGGTTTGCAGTAAACCCCAGAGTGCTCTTGCTGGCGTCCACGGTGTACGAGGTCGCGCCGAGCGTTGTGACTGCCCCGGACAGGACGAGAGCTGCGATGAGCTGATTCATGGCGATCTCAAGCGGGTCGAGCCGAACGGCAGCATGCGTTTCAACACGTCGTCTTTGAGCCAGAAGTGATGCTTGAGTGCCGCGGCGATATGCAATGTGGCGAGCACCAGCATGCACTTGAAAATTGTTCCATGAACTTCTTCCATGAAATCCCCGAACTCCTTGTCGGGTGCGACCAGGTCGGGCAGCGTGAACCAGCCGAAGTAGCTCACCGGAAAGTTTTCGGCGTTCGACACGATCCAGCCAGTGAGCGGCTGGGCAAAAAGAAACACGTACAGGCCGAAGTGGGTGACGCGGGCGAGAAAGCGCTCGTAGGGTTTGAGCGTGCCAGGCAGTTCAGGCGTCGGGTTCAGCCAGCGCCAGAGCAGGCGCAATACCGCAAGTCCCAGGATGGTGATGCCGATCGACTTGTGGCGGGCGTAGGTCTCGAACTTCTGCAGACCGAGCGGCAGGTCCTCGGCCACCTCGGCCAGCACGTACTGCGTGATGATGAGGAGCACGATGATCCAGTGCAGGAACTTGGAGACCGTACCCCAGCGTACTGCCGTGTTTCGCACCTGCATGCCAAGTCCTCACTGTTGTTTCTCGCGACCGAGACCCACGATAACGAAGCTCATCGCCATTGGCTACAATCTGCGATATCGCGGCTGAACGGACGGTGAATCATGCTCCGCGCACTTCGCTTTCTAGCTCTGTTCGCGCTCGTCGCGGGGCTCACGGCATGCCCGGTGGCGCGCCGACCGGAAATTCCACCCCCCGCGCCCGCTGTTCCTGCGGCGCCGGCTCGCGACTACTCCAATGCGCGCGTGTACCGCGTGGTTCCCGCGGATTCCCTGGTGCGCATCCTGGTATACCGCGGCGGCAGCCTGGCGAGCGCGGGTCACAATCACGTCATCGCTTCGCGCGATGTCGGCGGCAACGTGTACGTGCATCAGCAGGTCCCGCGCAGCGGTTTCGAGCTGGTCATGCCGGTCGCGTCGCTTGAAATCGATCCACCCGAGCTGCGGCAAGAGGAGGGCGCGGAATTCGAGTCCGTTCCCTCGGAGTCTGCAAAGCAGGGAACTCGCAAGAACATGCTCGGCGCAGCTTTGCTCGATGGCGAGCGCTCGCCCGAGATCAAGCTGAGTGCGGTGGCAGCGGAAGGTCTGCGCGAGTCGCCACTGGTGACGATGCTGATCACAGTGAAGGATCGGCGGCACGAGCTCAAGGTGCCGGTGGCGATTCAGTACGACGGCGCGCGCTTGGTTGCAACGGGCGAGTTCAAGGTCAAGCAGACCGACCTGGGACTGACGCCATTCACCGCCCTGATGGGGGCATTGCAGGTGCAGGATGAGCTCACGGTGAAATTCAAGGTCGTGGCGCAGGAGTGAATGTCAGCAGCAGTAGACGGTACCGGGTTTGCCTTATTGGCCATTTGATTGGCCAAAATCACGATTGATGCTTACTCGAGCAGCAAAAGGCCAATAAGGCAAACCCGGTACCGTTCCGTTCTCAGTCGATCTCGCGCAGGAGCGCGTCGGCGCGATAGACCTTGGTCAGGCCCTCTTTCATGATCGCGGGGTGCACGGCAATCGCCCGATTCTTCGCGGTGTCGAACCAGTAGGATCCCGAGATCGAATGGATGTTGCCGTCGAACATCAGCCCGACGAGCTCACCCTGCGCGTTGATCAACGGACTGCCGGAATTGCCGCCGACGATGTCGTTGTTGGTCGACAGGTTGAAACGCGTACCGAGATCGAGTGACGGCTTGGCTTCGACCCAGCTCGGCGGCATGCGGAATGGATCCCGGCCGGTCGCGCGGTCGAACGCGACCTTGAGCGTGGTGAATGGCGTCACCGGTTCGCCCTTCTCGATCCAACCCTGCACGGTGCCGAAGTTGAGCCGCAGCGTGAAAGTCGCATCGGGGTAGGTGCTCGTCCCAAGAACCTTGAATCGTGCCGCCGCGATGCGCTCGCTCGCGAGATCGGTGGGCGCTTCGACTTCATCCTCATAGCGTTTGCGGATCGCGCGCGCCTGCGGGTCAACCCGGCGCGCGAGCTCAATCATCGGATCGTTCGACGCTTCGATCGCCGCGACGCCGCCGCTCCAGAGCGCCTCACGCACGTTTGGATCCGCAAGCTGCGAGCCCGCGATCAGCTTGGCCGCGAGCGAGTCGGGGGACTCCGTGCCCAGCACGTCCTTGATCAGGGGATCGTCGGGGCCGAGCCACTCGCGCATGCGCTCGAGCGAATAGGACAGCGTCACCGTCTCGAGCGCGGGGTAGACGGGCGTCGCCGCCTTGATCTGCTGCTCGAGGAGGGGCAAAGCCGCGTTGGTGTACTCACGCAGTCGCTCCTCGTTCGGCTTGGCGCGCTCGGCAGCGGCTCGCACGAGGTTTCTGGCATAGCGGTAAAGCTCGCTGTTGAAGCCCGCGGCATTCTCCACGAACGTGTAATCCAGGAACTGATTGCGGTATCCGGCCTGTGCCTTCGCCATGTCGTCCCAGGCACTCCCGGCGGCGCTTCGCAGCGCAGGGTCGGAATCGACCTTGGCTCGCAACGCCCGTTCGTCGGCACGTTTCGAGGTCATCAGGGAATCATCGAGCAGCGCATCGAGTTCCTTGCGGCGCACCTTGATCGAGTTCTCGATCGAATTGAGCGGATCCTGCACGACGCGCAGCGATTCGGCATCTGTCTTGCCGAACTGAATGTAGCGACCGCGCAGCTCGGCGTAGCGCAACAGCCACACCGGCAGAAACGCATTGCGCTGGGAGAGCAGCTCCTCGACGGTCAGCAGGCGATCGGTCGAACCCGGATGGCCGGAGACGAACACCGGCTCTCCCTCGCGTGGGCCGGCAAAATTGATCTTGAGGTGCTTGGGCGTGCTTGCGGGTTTGTCATTCTCATACGCGCGCATCATCGACATATCGAGGCAGTAGCGCGGGAACTGGAAGTTGTCGGGGTCGCCGCCGAACGCCGCGATGTCGGACTCGGGCGCGAACACCAGCCGCACGTCCTTGTAGCGCTTGTACTTGTAGAGGAAGTACTGACCGCCTTTGTAGAGCGAGACCGATTCGCATGAGAGCGGACCGGTGCGGCGGTCCGATTTCGCCGCGTCCTCGCAGCCCTGCTCGAGGCGAGTCAGTTCCTTCTTGCGCGCCTCATTGGCGGCCTTGTCGTCGAGCCCCTTGATCGCGGCGGCCACCTTTGGCGTGATCTCCTCCATGCCCACCAGCACCGAGACCTGCTCGGTCGGGCAGCGCACTTCCTGTGCGCGCGTGCGGGCGAGGAAGCCATTCGCGAGCAGGTCGTTCTCCGCGGTCGACAGCTGCGCGAGACACTCGCTGGCGCAATGATGATTGGACAGCAGCAGTCCATCGCCCGAGATGAACGAGCCGGTGCATCCGGACTCGAGGCGCGTGGTCGACAGGCGCACCTTGTCGAGCCAGGCGTCACTGATGTCGACCTTGAGCTTCTCGCGCACGAGCTGCTTCGGGAAGTTCTCGAACGTCCACATTCCTTCGTCGGCAAAGGCGGCGCTGCTCATCGCGAACAGCATCACTGCGCAAGCCAGGGCTTTCATGCAGCTCCTCCGAATGATGAACCGGGCGGTCTCAAGGATTGTTCGCTCTGCTGCCCGGCCTGAGGCTGCACAGGATAATCGTTCCGTCGCGATTGCGCCCAATTCGGGACGAACCGCTTGATTGGCAGGACGGTACCGGGTTTGGCTTATTGGCCTTTCGCCTCCTTGCTGTTCCGGAGAAACACCTAGAATGTGAAATGACCAATAAGCCGTGTCCGGCACCGACTTCATGAACCACACCTCGGTCCCTCAGCGACTCCTCTTTATCCGCCTGGCGTCCGGGATCACGCGCGGCAATGCACTGGCCTACCTGGTAGCCGCATTTTTCAGCGTCGGCCTGCTGGCATTCCTGAGCTTCATCCAGCCTTACACCCTCAACGTCATTCTCGGCATTCCGGAAGATCAGCAGGGCCGGGCGACGCTTCTCCTCGGTGTGTTGAACGAGTTGATCACGCTGCTGCTCGTCGGGCCGTGCGGTGCGCTTTCCGACAAGATCGGCCGCCGTCCCGTCTATGCGCTCGGTTTCGTGTGGATCGGCGCCGGCTTCGCCGTCATCCCGCTGTCGCAGACGTTTCCCCAGCTCGTCCTCACGACCATGTTTTGGGCAGTGGGTGCTTCCGCCGTCGGAACGATGCTCGCGACGGTGCTCGCCGACACGCCGGACGAGAAATCACGCGGCGCGCTGGTCGGGCTGACCGGGATCTGCCAGGGCCTCGGAGTCATGCTGAGCGTATTTCTACTCTCGAAGCTTCCGCAGCTCTACGAGTTGCGCGGACTCGAATCCGTGGCGGCAGGAAGATTGACCTACTGGACCGCGACTGCCCTGTGCCTGCTGACGGCGCTGGTGTGTTTCTTCGGCTTGAGGCGCGAGCCGCAATCCGCCGCGGCGCGACACCAGTCATTGCGGCAACTGTTGCGCGAAGGCGGCGCTGCCGCGGCCAATCGGCGCATCCTGCTCGGCTATCTCGTCAACTTCATCGCGCGCGCCGACATCGTGGTGATCGGCACCTATTTCAGCCTGCACATCACCCAGGCTGCATTGGAGCGCGGATTTTCCGGTGCGGACGCGACAGCACAAGCCGGCATCGTCGCGGGCGTGACGCAGCTGGCGGCGCTCCTCTGGGCGTTCGTGTTCCTCGGGTTCGCCGATCGCATCAATCGAATTTCGGTCGTGATCGCCGCGATGGCGCTCGCCTTCATCGGCTACACGTGGGTCGGGTTGACGCCGGACCCGCTAGCGCCGGTCATCTATGCAGCCGCCATCATGATGGGCGTCGGCGAAATGAGCGCCATCCTCTCGGGCCAGTTGCTGCTCGGACACGAAGCGCCATTCGCCATCCGCGGGTCCGTCTTCGGACTAGCGGGTATCTTCGGCTCGATCGGTATTCTGTTCGCGAATCTCTTCGGCGGTTGGCTGTACGACGTCTGGACAAAGTCGGCGCCGTTCTTCGTCATTGGCGCCTGCAACCTGCTCGTCCTCGGATTCGCGGTCTATGTGAAAAGCGCTGAACACCGCGCTGCGTGACAGGTACCGGATTTGCCTTATTGGCCATTTGCTTCCACGCAGTGCTTGAAAGGCTACCGTGGCACAAATGGCCAATAAGGCAAATCC